>CAZLIO010000282.1:0-5509 GCA_964559025.1 uncultured Pirellulales bacterium
AAACGATTTTTTTCTTTTCAAAGTATGCCTAACCTCAATTTTGCAGAACTCATATTACTGGGTTATTCCTTCGGGGTTATCATAATGGAAACAAGGGCATGGGTTACAGGTCGGGTCAGATTGATACCCAATCGGGTAGGTTGTTTTCGGGCGCTGACATCTTCCTGAATTGTTTCCGGCTGGATTTCGAAGTCGGCACCGGTGACTTTTATCTCCACATGCAGCGACTTTTGGGAGTCATAGACTATCAGAGAACCAGGAGAGGATTGTTTCCAACTGTCAAAGGTTATCAGGGCCGTACCAAAGTCGCAAGGTTGGGAGAAAGTAACTTCGTCGGTGACACGTAAAGAACCTTTGTCGATGCGGGAATAGACAAACTTACGTTCGAGCTTTCTGAGTTCCGGCACATCATAAGCCGAAGAAATATCCAGGACCAGTGTGTCTGCATTATCGGTAAAGTTCCGGCTAATCACGCGGCCTTGGGCTTGCCTACCGGTTTTCTGCAATTTACCGGCGACAATGGGAACGGGATGGCCGAAGGAATTAAGAACGTTGCTCTCGTAGCGGCGGGAGCTGAATGTGCGGGCGGTATAAACTTCCCCGCCGGGATCAAGCAACAAAGGTTCATCGTCCAATACTACGACAAAGGAGCCGACATCGTTGTGGTTGTGATGCTCCTGGTTGTGTCCGCCCTTGAGGGCAACGGCCAGACGCGAGGACGAATTCGGACCCGGCCGGGAGATTAGGACACCAGCCTGCTCAAACCAGGACCGGATGCTGGGGTTCTGGGAAGGATCTTGTCCAGGTAGAGCGCGAGAAGCAGAATTGGGAAAGGAATACATCATACTTTGGTACAATGAGCTACCGGCAGAGACAGGGTCGATTTGCTCCCAGGAGCGCAAAGCAAAGCCGAAGCGACGGCTTAGAAAATACATCAGTCTTGAGCTGGGTTTGGCGTTGATGGAACAATCGGCGAAGGCGGGGTAAACATCGTTGATGATTTCGATATTTGCTCCAAATTTGGCAGCTTGTTTGACCTTGTTGTCTTGGAGCAGGTCCACCTTACCATTGGTGGCTTGATAAATCGCTTCGCTGAGCATGACATAATAGCCAAAGCCGTAGTTCCAATAGCCGAGCCCTTCGGAGCAGTAGCCGTCGTCGGTGAATCCTTCGAGGAAGTGTTTCGAGTAGTTTTCTGCAGCAGCGATAAAAAAGGCACGTTGACGAGGTGAATCAATCACGGCCAGCGCCGAACCGGTTACATTTGCGAGGCACACGGCGTTCCAGTTGTTGGTTCCGGTCATCCACCAGTTCTGTCTGCGTTTTCCAAGCACCATATCATGGTAAGGTTCAAAGATGCGCCGATTTAGATTGTCGCGGATGAGCCGACGAATTTCGGGACTCAGTTTATCAGCCAGCAGATAATCGGCGGTAGCCAGGGACCAGCCAAGCGCAGAAGAACCGAGGTCAATGTCCGTACTTGTTCCATTAAAGTTAGTAAGATCCCGGTCGTGGGCTGGCATGACCCAGGTGCGTTCGGAGCAGAGCACTCGTACAATTTCTTCAAAGGCCGGTATAAAACGCCCATTGTTTTCCAGACATTCGGCCAACGTAAACGTGCGGACTCTTCCGCGCCGACGGCCGCTGACTCTCTGCCAGCGGGTACGGTTGCCGGTGCGGGAGAAGTCGAGATACAAATCGTCAGGCTGATCGGGAATAGGTGATTTCAGAAGTCTCTCAGCCTCAGGGATTATTTTCTTAAATGAATCGTTCCTTGCCAGTTTTTCCCAGGCGTCCCGGTCAGCGATGGGTGAGCCAAAACCTGCCGGCTTTTCAGGAAGAAGCGCTGTGATGTATTTGATGCGATTTTGATCGATTGTTTCACCTGCTCCCAGGGCAGCTCTTTGGGACAGGCTTATACTACAGGGAATGAGTATCAGAGTTATCAAAGAGGACAACATCGGCCATTTTGTCATTTGTCTGGTCATTATTATTCCTTTCTAAAGATAGATTAAGGTTCATCTGCTTTCTTAAGTCTTAGAATCTGCTCTGCCAGTCTTTCGCGAGCAGCAAGGAATTTGTTAGGGTCTTTGGTGAAATTCCACCAGTTGGGGGCGATGGCATCAACGATTTCCTTTACAGCCTTTTTACTCCGCAGGACACCTTGCGGTGCTGCAAGTTTTTCAAGAATCACAAAGTACTCGTAGTCTTCCATGCCGTCTCTGAGGTTTTTCATCCGCATGCTGGCGATAGGGCCGTCAATTCCGCAGGGAGCTCCGGGATAAAACAGGAATCCACCCCCGTTATAATGCCTGGGATGTGCAAAGGCCGGATTCGACCAGGGCTCCATAACCGTAGTGACGGTACTCCAATAGAGCAGACCGGTGATGTCATACTGGTAGTTAATCCAGGTCGGGACGCGGTAGACAGTCAGGGGACGATCAATGTGCCAGTACGGAGGGTCTAAATCCTTGACGCTTTGGTACTGCGGATGATATCGAGGTGCGCGCTGCACCAGGGCGGTATAAGACCAGACCTCATCGCCATGGGCGATTTTGTCACTGATGGTCTTGCGGTCAATAAAAGACCACAAAGGGCACCAAATATCCACTGCTGGGTCGATATCCGGCCAGGAAGGGTCCTGCAGGTACGTCTGTTCCACAACCAGACATTTGAGCTGAGGCACGGCTTCGTGGACAAGCCGGCCGAGGACGAGCACCTGTTCATAGTTTCCACGCAGGTTTGGCTCATCCAGCAGGTACACATAGGCCCGCTTTTCCCAGCCGTTATCTTTCAAATATTTGTAGTAGTCCTTGTAGTAACGCTGTGCCTTTGTCCTGTTGGCGCCGGATATAGTTTTGTAATCGGGACTTAGGGTTGAACCTGGCAGGCGGGCAAAGGGTGCTCTGGGTATTTCAAAATCGGTTACGTGGAGCTTAGTGATAAACTCCTTTAAGGCCTTATGTCTTTCAGGAATGATTTTCAAGGAGCCATCATCATTGACTTGTGGTAGCAGGTAGTGCGGGATTGGCGGATTTATACGATGCTCGGCCATTGCCTGGCAATACCGCATTTCGATTTGTTCGAATTTGTCTGAACCGCGCTCTATATTAAAATATCGCCTAATGTTGCTGAAACCCCCAAAATGGTTTCTATGGGTAGGGCCGTCAGGGAGCGTAAAGTCCCATACAGTAACAGCTACGGGGATCTGGTCGGAAATTCCTCCTTTTGCCCAAACACGCAATTCCCCACTGTATATACCTGCGGGGACATTCTCAGGGACATGCACGTCAACCCATAGGGTTTGATTTTGGCCTTTGAAGACCTCGAACGGCACGGCATACATATCATGGCCGCTGGTTGTAACTGGTTCTCCCCATCTCTTGCTGCTTCTGGTCAGAGGTTCGATAGGCTCACCGGTTATAGGATTGATGAACGGAACGAGTGGGTCCGGATATAGCCCCGGGGGCAGTTCCGCTCTGGAGGTGGACATTCTGACTCGGACGTATTCTTCTCTGAAGAGCCTGATGTTACCTTTTCCAATCTTCGAGCCGTCTGGTCCAATAAGGTCGGAGATATCCACTTTAACTACGTTGATATTTTCTTTCGGAGCAGCGACCACAACTTGGAAAGATTCCACTTCATTTCTTGCGGAACTGATATTTACCGTGGCAGCTCCATACGTCCCTTCGACTACGCTCAGGGCAAGCTTTTGATTCTGGCCTATCCGCTCCATGCTATTCAACGCTGTCAGTGACATCTTTTCACCCGCTGAGGAATGTTCAAATGAGCTGAGAATCAAAAAAAGGATGATAGTTTTAAATGTTCTATTTTTCATTATGCATTTCTCCCGATACCTTACTACAAATCAGTATTTCTTTATAGCTCTAATAATTTTACAGGTCTTAGCGAATCGAAATAATCTGACAGTTCTTCGGTGCGACTCCAACTTTAATTCTTCTATAATCAACGATGATTTCCACCGCTTCACTTGTCCTGGTAAAATCCGTTCGACGCACTAAAACACGGTCTCCTAATCGTAATCCCGATATAACCGCTCCCGGCTGCTTCGGAACACTGAAATTGATTGGCTTTCCATTAGATAGAAACTCTCCGTACTCCTGGGCTTCGGCATATACTTGATGAACAAGCTGAATTTCCTTTGCTGCTTCCTCTTTTCGACACCAAAGAAAAAATGTGTCTGTCCCCCTCAATAACATATGCCACAATAACTCCTGATATTTATCCTCACTAAATTGCTTTGCTGAGTCAGCAAAATCCTTAGACTCAATTGTGTGCCAGTGTGCAAAGCTGATAATCGGAATCTCAGATGGAGTGTTTTTTCCTGCGTTGCTTGCCACGAGCAGCATATTATAGAACCATCGATAATCTGTATCGACATAGTCATACCAGTCGAAAATTCTGCGCCACGTGTACACTACCGGCATGGCAAACGTATAACCGGTTTCAGGAAATTCATTATACCATTTTCGATACTTTGCCCGCTCATCCGCCTGATAGGGTTGCCCATCAACATAGTACTCGTAGTAATCATACCAATATCGATAGCCGTTGTGTGGATAAACTCCATAGTTGCCCGCCAGTGCTCCGGGGAAATTCTTTTTTATAGGCTCTGCATAAACCTCACGCTGTAATTCACATCTGAGCTTCCGAAGCACTTTTTGAAACTCTTCAAAATCGTCGATATTGCTGATGTTATCCCGACAACGTCGGCATCGTTTGGAGGCAGCGTGAGCTTCGTTGAATTCAATAGGGCCGTCAATTTCCCAATCTGCAAAAACAAAATCAACATTCAAATCAGCTTTCTTGAACGCTTTGATAAAATATTCAAGCTGCTCTTGGATATGTGGTCGCCGCAAATCAAGAGCGAACGGACAGCCCATCTTATTTTTGCCGAATGACTCGTCCCAAAAGGGCCTACCCTCATCGTCTATGTGGGCTGTTCGCTCATCTCCATTGAAAAAAGAATAAAGACATCTATTGGCATTGATATTCACCCGTAAATTCAACTTCTTTTGCACTTTGGCAATCATCACGGACTGGGCCAGGCTTTCCTGGCGATTTCCCGGATTCCAGGAACTAATAAGCCCAACACCTCGCTTATTAAACTCGTTGACAAGCTCTTCTGTGGCTTCGTCATCAAGCGAGCCGGGGTCCATGGCCTGCCAGAGATAAAGAGGCAAACGCTCACCCCTGTCAAATTTCAGAGGCTTAGTTGCATCCAATACAACCTGTATGTGGGAAGGCCATTTTACTGCTTTCTTCTCTGCTCCGTAAAGTTTGGCACTGTTCCCCAGCAAACTGATTGCTACCCAGGTTACAACTAACTTGTTTGCACCTATGCTAAGCATCGTACCCATACTCAATCCATCATAGTTTAATTAAGGCTTCTGCAAAATTGAGGTTAGGCATATATTATTTAAGAAAATCTGTTTTTTTTGATTTTCTTAAATAATCGGCCAACTACTTATTACACAATAACTTACTG
>CAZLIO010000283.1:0-5489 GCA_964559025.1 uncultured Pirellulales bacterium
TCCATAATAAACAAATTCGCCGTGCCACACGCGCCTTTTATATGGTGGCTTATAAATATCCGCATCACCTACGTAGAAAGTCTGGTCGTCTTCTCCGAAATGAACATACTCCTGGTGCCATGGACCATAGTTTGCAATGTCGATTCTACCGATATTTCTCATATTGGGTTGATTGAGCACTATGCCGGCAAACAGAATCGGCCATTTGCAACCACTGGCACATCCACCATTATTTACCCAGTTGTGCTTCCCGCCGTCTTGAACTATACCATAGAGGTCGATACCCAACTGTACAAAACGAATAAGCAGCACTTCTTTCATTTGGTTGGTAAGATTAAGATTGAGCTTTAACGCACCAATGCCAACACGTATAGCTATTTCTCTGCCATACCAAGGCATGTTTTCTGCCGGATGATGATAACAACCCATCCAGCCGGGAATGTGGTCTATCCAGGGACGTTCAAAATAACGTTCTACGAGCATAATACTAGGTGCACCAGGTACAGGCTTTAAGTTCGCAAGCAAGGAGTAATCGAGTTGGTCTTTGTTAAACTTGATAGTTTTATTGGTGCCGCAGTATGGAGGTCTAAAACTTCCTTCAGGAGCAGGCTCGGGAAGTACGGTCAGTATTGCTGCCGTTCTAAGCTGCGGTCTATGCCCCGGCTCTGGAATACTGATAGTGGACACCAAGGAAGAATGCGGCTGGAGAACCAAGGGATATCCTGGAGTAAGGTTCCGGTTATTAGGTCGGCCAGCGTTAAGATTTGGGTTGAAATGCGGCCCATAGCCTCCATACATTGAACTATCGTAGCCCTGTGTGATGCCGAGCTTTGGAGAAGGATTGACCATTGAACCGTTCATAGTACGGCCGTTTGTTTCAATTGACGGTGGGTCTATCCCTATTATAGTTACAGGTCCGAGAACCCAATAATCGCCGTTCGCAAATTGGCCGACAGTATAATCCCTGTTGAATGTCCATGTGATGCCGAATTGGCTGATCTGCCGTTCAGCGTAAGTGAGCTGACAAAACAGCAAAATCACCAGCAAAGAAAATGCAGCAAGTCTATTTACGTTTCTTCTGTACTCTGGAATTGTTTCCAACAACTCTTTCATAAATAATTACCCATCTATGAGTCGGTCCGATCAAACAGTATATTCACAATGCCGGTACAATAGGCCCGTTTCTTGATGGCTGCTTCACTGTTTTGAGCACGCTGAAAAAGAGCTATGACAGACCATATTGGCAGACGAACAGCAAGGAACGATATGATTAGCAAGCACGCTGTTCGATAGACGAGGGGGCCATGATGCTTCTTCATAAATTGCAAAATACTTTTTCGAATCTGCACTATCATAGTCACCGCTTTTTTTTTGGCGCTCTGTCCACCCAAATGAATAATCTCAGCACACGGTGTAAACAATATTTTCCAGCCGGCCTGTTTAAAACGATAGCACCAATCCGTTTCTTCGCCATACATAAAAAACTGTTCATCCATCGAACCAACTTTTTTGATAGCATCCTGTCTGACGAGCATAAAACAGCCGGTTACAACATCAACTTCCCTTATGTCATTCCTGTTCCACCATGTCATTCGTTCGCGTCCGAAGAATTTGCTCTTCGGGAAGAGTTTATATAAGTAAGTGCTTGAGAGCAGCATGTTCAATATGGATGGGAACATAAAGCAAGTCGGCTGCAATGTCCGGTCGGGATTAAGGACGCGACAACCCACAACCGCAGCCTCCGGATGACTATCGGCAAAGGCAGCTGTTTTAGCTATAGCATTATCCAAAACCACAGTGTCAGAATTCAATAATAACACATATCGCCCTTTGGAAATATCTATGCCCTGATTGTTAGCTGCTGCGAAACCGCGATTCTTTGAGTTTTCAATGAGTGTTACCTGCGGGAAGTCTTTCTTGACCATTTCGACCGAACCATCGGTTGAGGCGTTATCTACGACAATCACTTCGAGGTCTATTTCACCACCCTGCTCATATATCGACCTAAGGCAGTCACGGAGAATATCCTGCGTATTCCAGTTGACTACAACGACTGAAACCTCAGTAATATTCATGTTTTGTTCTCTTGCCTCCTTGGAAGAGTAGTTTGATACGTTACTATACGTCTGCTACGTTTCTTATCTTCATAAAGAAAGCTGACCGCCGCCAGTGTCATATACCACCACATCATTATTTGGCCGAAGTAGGATACACCAAAAAAAGCCACGCAGTGTCCCAAAATTATTACGAGAAAACACCAGATTAGAAACTGCTGCTTATGTTCCTGGTGTTGGAGAGACAGACGTAAAAGGATCCTCAAAGCCATATATATCATTACTAAGAACAGAACAAGAGTTACAAATCCGCCTCGTACTCCTTCAAGAATATATTGATTGGTAATATCTGTCAGTCCCCGGCCCCAGTGTGCCGTGCTGCGACAGCCTAAAAATAACCACTCGCCAAAGTGGTTAATTGCCTGGTCAATAAGATGATAACGGTGCCAGCCTGTCGAACCTCCTATTACGCCTATCCTGGAGATCAAGTGCCAAACCGGCGCTTGCATAACAATATGAAGGGCAACCAGCGAGGCAAAAAGACCCCACCCGGCACAAGCCGTATATTCTCGCCATCTGTACCCACATAGTATAATTAGTACGAACAGCAATGTTAAAATTGGCGTGCTCGATGCCGTAGCAGCAGCAATAAAAGCACTCGCCGCCACTGCCGACCAGAACAACAATTTAGATTTGTCCTGTCGTGCAAAACCTATAAACAACGGAACCAATGTGGCCCAAAACAGTCCCAACATAATGGAATGCGGGAATGATGCCTGACATCGATATCGCCCTTCACGTACATCAGTCTCTACCCTGCCAAGAGCTGCAAAAGGATTTTGCCCTGTCGCCCACTCCAATCCTACTAAAACTGCCAATACCAGAGAGCAAAAAGCGAAAACTTTGGTTGCCCACTTTATCTCACCCCAGGAACTTATATTTATTCGAAACAGCCAGTACAAACCTATGGCATCAAATAGCACCCCACACTTGTAAATCAATGCCCGCATATTTGCCCACTGTATTATGTATATAAGCGCTCCACAAATCGCCCATACCAGTACTAACTTATCAAAACGGTTCCATTTAAATGTCAACCGCTCTCCCAACAAGATAGTCCGGAAAAATCCTACCAGAACAAGTATCCTCAAAGGCGTAAAATCCAAATCAAAAATTATTACACGCTGGTCAGCCGGGACAAAACAGGCAGCCAAAATAAATGGCAGCAGAAAAGACTTCTTGGGAACAACGAAAGTCAGAATCCCGAGAAAGACGGTAATTACGACTGTTGCTTGGCTAATCATCTGGTCTTGGTCTTTATGGAACGATAATAGTTAATGAGCGCCAGTGGCGCAAGAAAGTAAGCCAGTGGTTTGTAGTAATAGGGGTCCCACGGGTGCAGTCGCAGACAAGCAAAGGCGGTTTTCAGGGCTTCTGTGTTTCTGTCAGCACGGCGTAAGTCGAGCACACTTTCCATAAAATGGGGCACGATCTGAGTTTCCCTTTCTCTATGCTGAAATCTTGAGATTCGCTCAGAATTAACTGGTAAATAGTCACTCGGATTAAGGCCTCGCCGTTCACAGGCACGTTCCAGTACGCTTCTAACCATTTGTTTTCTTTGTAACGCGTTTTTCGCCATTAATGAACTAAAGTGGACCCGATAAGAATACAGGCATTCACCAAGGACCAACATAGGATGATGCTCTCCTGCTCGCAGGATATAATCAAGACCTTCCCCATACTGCAAAGCTGGTTCATAGCAGAACTTTTGTACCAAGGACACTCTGAACATCCCTGTAGGATCGTGTGCTGGCATTCCAAACTTCTCTATGTCATGGCGGGATTGCTCGATACTCCTGGCGGCAAATCGAGGGGCGAGAAAACGACCGTCAATGATGACGTCATGGCCTGTGAATACCGCTGCAAGTTCAGGGTTTTCCAGCATACACTCAACCTGCCGTTCAATGCGCTGAGGATAACTAATATCATCTGCATCCTGAATAGCGTAAAATTCGCCAGCCAATTCCTCCAATGCACGGTTGAGAGCCACAGCCTTTCCGGCATTTTTCTGAGTTATGATACGAATGCGAGAATCCTTAAGATCGGCTATGGTATCCTTGCAACCGTCTGTGCTTCCATCATCTATAATCAGTATTTCGAGATTCGAGTAGGTCTGAGATAGTATGCTCTGGACCGAAGGCCGCAAGTACTCACCTGCGTTATAAACGGGTATAAGTATTGATACCAATGATTTCGTATTCATCAATGCTCTTCTCTTGTAATGAACACTCGTCAATGTCACGTATTACTCGAGCAGGAACGCCACCTACAACTGTAAACGTGGGAACATCTTTGGTAACCACCGCATTTGCACCAACCACGGCGCGTTCTCCAACTATAACTCCTTTAAGAATTACGCATCCTTCTCCCAACCACGCTTCAGCTTCATAGAACATATTCTATTCAACTGCAGGGATTTTGCTCCTCACTTTGGGCATGTGTAAGTTTCTGCTGGGCAATATTTGCTCATATAGTTCGACCAACTGGTCGTTTAGTTTGTTAATATCGTAAACGGTCTCAACATAGGCACGTCTATTGTTATTCTGAAAGTTCCGTCCCTGCTCACATTTGAGGAATACAAAACAATTTACTTACCTACTGGGTGCTTCCATGTAGGTCCTCAATATAAGCCTGTGCAGCCTCTCGTCTTTCTCTCAGTATCCTGGGGCTCATTATACTGGCATAACTGCCCTGACCAAAATGGTGGATATAGCTATTTCGCGTCCAAATGATATGAAAGCCTGCTTTAGATAATCTTTTGCACAGCTCAGTCTCATTCCCATAATCCATCAGTCTGGAATCGAAACCCCCAAATTCTTCCCAAATTGCACGTCTGATAAAGAAAGCAAAACCGTCCACCGAAGGTAAATCGACCCATGACCTTGGCTGTTGCTTCGAAATATACCTTTCTGCAAAGGCGCATATCTGGTTGTTTGTCCAATAGTGCCGGCAATACTCTGCTCTACGAACGGTTTGCTTTGTTGACGCACAGCTTGTAGTGGGCCCTGTAACTGCGATTCGTGGGTCCGAATCGAAAGCTTCTTTAGCACCACGCCAACTCCATGGGGTAACCACAGTATCCGAGTTTAAAAAACACAGATATGGCCTGGTGGCAAAGCGGCTACCCGCCTCGCAAGAACGACTGTGCCCCATAGGCTCCTTATGCCTAATCACTATCCAACCATTTCGGTGCTCATAATCCTGAATCAAATCGGTCGTTTCCTTAAGTTGCGAGCCGTCGTCAACTAAAATAACCTCGGCGTTCGCACCATATTTCTCAATACTTTCAAGGCATCGCCGCGTAACCTCCGGCGAATCGTAAATAGCAACGATAACGGAAATATCCCTGCTTGCCTCTACTTCATCTCCCGGCTG
>CAZLIO010000284.1:0-5487 GCA_964559025.1 uncultured Pirellulales bacterium
TAGGGTAATATTCGTATCCTCGGCAGCCGCTGTCTCTATAACGGCAGCCCCTTCATTAGGTTCACTAATCACCGTCCACTGCACAGTGTAGGGACTTATCGCACCATCGTCAGTAACGGTCGCATCCAGGTTCCCGATCCTGGTATCACCTTCCAGCCAGGTCACTATATCGGCGCCGGCGTTCACTTCGGGAGGCATATTATCGGCAACAAAGCTAAAGATAGGACCAATGACCGGATCGGCATCGCTGTCAACATAGGTATCGACGGCCCAATAGTAACGCGTCTTTGGTTGAGTTTGCACGACAACGGAAGTCACGTTCTGCTTGTTAACAACCTGGATGGCTGCCGGGTTGTAAAACATTTGCAGGGCTTGCAGGTCGTCGGTAAAATAAACGTCAACAGGTACTGGCTGACCGGGAACAGACGGTTCGGGCAAAGTCCAGCTCAACTCTACGCCTCCTGATGATGAAACGCCGTCATCTGATGGTAAGGGCTTAAGAGGATGAACACCCCTAACCGCTAACCAGCCTGGTGTTTCATTGGGGTCAACAACAACCTCGCCGACTCCGTCATAGGCCTTGATAATACCATCGCCAATAGCCTTGCTGAGATTTTCTCGATTTGCCGTCGTATCCTGAAGTGTCATGACACCGCCCCGGAAATCTACGCTGGCCTCGGAAATATACACACTCAGACTATTCGCATCAGTCCTCTCGAGGAGGTTCAGTGAGCCGCCTTCCAGTTTGACAACGCCCTTACCCCCAGGCTCCTGACCGACCCCGAGTTGTTGACTGCGTATGTTGACCGTTCCACCTTCATACACAGTCAGGTATCCTTCGCCCCTGAAGCCCACATAGAAACGCACATTGCAATTCAGAACCCCGCCGTCATAAACCTCTAAATGACCTGCATTATCACCTACATCGCCTGTTTGATAGCCCAGTATGAACCAATCGGTGACCGTTAGGTTTCCTCCATCGACTATTTTCAATGGACCTCCGGTGAGGTCTATCTGCCACGCACCGGCATCCGCAATATCAACTATGCACTCACCGGGGCCATTGAAAAAGGCCTTAATATCGGGCGAGGGTAACGTCTCACCCGACCAATTGGTAGCATCGCTCCATTTGCCGCTTTTCGTCTCCAGCCATGTCGATGACGATTGGGCGCCAAGCGTGCCGACCAAACACAAAACAATACCTGCACACAATACAACTCGAGTTCTCATGATACATCCTCCAACAAAAAAGGTTACAATAATAACAACTATGCTTTAGCCACACACCAAAACACCATTGTCTTGTTTACTTATACCATATCAGCTACCTCCTCGTCAAGCCAAATTCTTCTACTCTATGCAACAGCCCTGCAACTCCTTGGATATTCCACCTCAACAGTTATTAGAAATTTTATATCGCAAAGAAAGCAGGTTTTTGGATGGATGATTTTTAAAAAAGCATTTAAAATCGTGAAAACAGTCCTGCGAGGACATTAAGAAAAAGGAAAGGTTATTTTTATGTCGATACCAGTGAAAAAGTCAAAGGCTTCTAAAAAAATCCAGTTATCCCGCCGCAGCTTCCTGGCATATTTTTCCGGTCTGGGATTGTCCCCCACGGTTCTGCCCAGTGTCCTATGGGCAAAAATTCAGGATGATGAAGTCACCACGGTTACTAAAGAAATGCTTAAAGAGGCTGAGCAGATAGCCGGACTGGAATTTACCGACCAGGAACGGGACTTGATGGTCGAGGGACTAAACAAGCACCTGAAAAGCTATGAGAAAATACGCGAGGTTCAACTGGATAACAGCGTGGTCCCGGCCATTCAGTTCAATCCCGTGACACCGGGCATAAAATTTGAAAAAAAACAACTGCCGATAAAGGCAAGCAGGCCCATAAAGGCCAAACGCCCTTCGGACATAGAGGACCTTTCATTTTGGACTATCACAAATCTGGCCGGACTGATTAAATCACGTAAAGTAAGCTCGCTGGAACTTACCAGCATGTATCTGGGCCGCCTAAAAAAATACGACAGCAAACTGCAATGTGTCATAACCTTAACGGAGGAATTAGCCCGGCAGCAGGCGAAACGTGCCGATAAGGAAATCGCGGCGGGTCGTTATCGAGGACCTTTACACGGAATCCCCTGGGGCGCCAAAGATTTACTGGCGGTTAAAGGGTATAAGACCACCTGGGGTGCCATGCCTTATAAAGACCAGCTTATCGACGCCGATGCCACCGTAGTCAGGCGTTTGGAAGAGGCCGGTGCGGTTCTTGTGGGAAAATTAACTCTTGGTGCGATGGCCTGGGGAGATGTCTGGTTCGCGGGCAAGACCCGCAATCCCTGGAATACGGAGAAAGGCTCCAGCGGCTCTTCCGCCGGCCCGGCCGCCGCTGCATCAGCCGGTCTGGTCGGTTTCTCGATCGGGTCGGAGACCCATGGCTCAATCGTTTCACCATGCACGGTGTGCGGAGCAACGGGGCTGCGGCCGACCTTCGGGCGGGTTAGTCGATACGGTGCGATGGCCCTGAGCTGGAGCATGGATAAAATCGGCCCCATCTGCCGAAGCGTTGAGGACTGCGCGCTGGTCTTCGACGCCATTTACGGACCCGACGGCAAAGATAATACGGTTGTGGATTTGCCTTTCAATTGGGATGCGGGCCGAGGTATAAAGGACCTGAAAGTTGGTTACATCAAGAGCGCTTTTGAGCAGGAGCGCAAGGACAAAGAATTCAAGGCCAACGACGAAGCAGCTCTGGAGGCACTGCGCCACCTGGGCCTCGACCTTATACCGATTGAGCTGCCGGATTATCCTGTCGATGCCATTGGATTTATTCTCAGTGTCGAAGCGGCGGCCGCTTTCGACGAGCTGACCCGAAGCGGCCGTGACGACCTGCTCGTTCGCCAGATAAAGAACGCCTGGCCAAATCGGTTTCGAGAGGCCCGCCTGGTTCCCGCGGTCGAATACATCCAGGCCAATCGTCTGCGCACACTTCTGATAAAGGCCATGCACGAGCTTATGTCGGGCATTGATGTTTACGTGGCCCCGTCCTGGGTGGGAGACAACCTTCTCTTAACCAACCTCACGGGACATCCGGCCGTAGTGCTGCCCAACGGCTTCAACAAAGAGCAGGAACCCACCAGCATTACTTTTACCGGCAAACTTTATGGTGAGTCGGAAGTGTTGGCTGTAGCCAAGGCTTATCAAGATGCCACCGGCTTTCATTTGAAACACCCCGTGCTCTAAGTCTGTAGTTTACTATTGAATATAACCCATAAAAAACATTTGCATATTCGCCGATTTTTTGTACAGTGTTCTTGAATTCGTTCGATTGTTATATTTTCTCCCGGTTGTAGGAGCAATCCAACTATATTTTAGGTTTTTTTCTGGAGGTGTATTATGAAAAAGAGAATTCTTACTTCAACAACTCTAACCCTGCCGGTGCTAACATTGCTGACGGTCGTCTTTGCTTGTTTGGCATCGGCGTCCGAGCGCAACCGGTCCGGCTCTCCCCTGGGAAGTGAGCAGGCTCGTGCTGCTAAACTGGACAATCCCGGCAAGCTGCGCATCATCGTGTTCGGTGCACACCCCGACGACTGCGAGATTAAGGCCGGAGGCGTAGCAGCAATGTGGGCCGCACAGGGCCATCACGTCAAATTCGTCTCGACGACCAACGGCGATATCGGCCACTGGAAAATGGCCGGCGGACCTTTGGCTCAGCGAAGGACAGCGGAAGTCAAAAAGGCTGCTAAAATTTTGGGCATCGAGACCGAAGTGCTGGACAACCACGATGGGGAGCTTATGCCGACCCTCGAAAACCGCAAGGCTTTCGTGCGGCTCATTCGCGAATGGAAAGCCGACATCGTGTTGTCACATCGTACGAACGACTACCATCCGGACCACCGTTACACGGGTGTCCTTGTGCAGGATGCTGCGTATATGGTAATCTGTCCGTTCATCTGCCCTGATGTCCCGCACTTAAAAACGAATCCGGTTTTCCTGTACCTCTCGGACGGCTTCCAGAAGCCAAACCCGTTTGAGCCGGACATGGTGGTTGCGATTGACGATGTCATCGAGAAGAAGCTCGATGCCATGGCCGTTCTCGAATCGCAGTTTGTCGAAGGCGGCGTTTCAGGCAACGAATCAATGATACCCAAAAACGAAGCCGAGCGCGCTGCCGCTCACCGCAGGGTTCGCGAACGTTTTCGCCGTCGATTCGAAGCCACCGCCGACCAGTACCGGACCAAACTTATCGAGGCATACGGCAAAGAGAAGGGCGAAAAGGTAAAGTGTGCCGAGGCCTTCGAGGTCTGCGAATACGGCCGACGGCCCTCCGCCGCCGAGCTCAAAAAGCTCTTCCCCTTCTTCGAACGTTAAAAAATTAAACCTGGAAAGACGAGTGGAAGGTTTATTGGCGCTGTTTTATGCATTGTTGTATTTCATTCTTTGAATTTAGATTTTTGAAATGCCCACTCTTTCTATTTTTTCATGGCGCCATTGGGATCGGGCAAATATTCCTTGAGCTCGACCCAGTAGATATCCGCGGCATCACGGTTCGGATTCCCGCCTGTACGGCGGGAGAAAAAGAGGTACTTCTTGTCGGGTGAGATATAAGATCCGAAGTCATGATACGAGGAATTGACTCTGGGGCCTAGATTTCTCGGTGTGGACCAGGTTCCATCCGGTTGTCGCAGGGTTAGGTACAGATCCGCACCGCCCAGTCCTCCCGGTTTAATGGAGTTGAACACCATAAAAGATTTATCCGGGGCAATGCCCGGACCAGCATCGTTGTAGGCAGTGTTTAAAGCAGGAAGATGGATAGCCTGTGACCAGGTATTATCAACAAAAGGAACGTACCATATATCGTCTCCGCCACGTCCCCCCTTGCGCGTGGAAGCGATGTAGAAACTGTTATCCGCTGCTAAAGAGAATCCAAATTCAGCGGCCGGAGAGCTGAGCGGTGGCCCGAGTTCCTGCGGCTGGGTCCATCCGCGGGGGGTTCTGTTACAACGCCACAGATTGTAGCGTCTGCTGAAGTAAAGACTGTTTCCATCCGGAGAGAGATAGGGCGCCCACACACTGCTCGGCACACTGGAAATACGCTCAGGAGTCGTCCAGCCCTGGTCCGTGTTCTCTGTGATATAAACGCTCCCGCGTCGATTATAACAAAAGGCCTTCCCGTCAGCGGAGAAGGTCCCATTGGATTCCCACTGGCCATACCCTGTGCGGCAGATGAGTCCGGGGGCAAAGACCTGGGCCGTGGAGCCGGGTGGGGCCTGCCCCAAATACGGCCCCTCGGCAAACGGTTTTGCAGGGGATTGCGATTCAGGCCATTGTGTCTTAACTTTGCTTCTCGGATGATCCTGAAAGAATGTCCAGGCAATCTCAGGTAGGTTGCAATTCGACTGGGGAGGTATATGGCCTTGGTTCTGGAGCTTGTAAAGGACAACATCACCTGTCCCCTTTGGTGCTGCCCATCGTCGCACC
>CAZLIO010000285.1:0-5467 GCA_964559025.1 uncultured Pirellulales bacterium
GTGCTTCGTTCAGAGTGACAACTTTTACACGTTTTTAACAGAGCATTATGAATGGTATTTCTTTAAGGGAAAACACCGGCATCGTCAACTTCATTGCGAGTCCGTCTAAGGTCCACCTACTGTTATGAAACACGATAAATGCGTGTTGGTTACTGATAGCTGCTCGGAGCCATCCCCAAGCTCATCGCGATCCCCGCTTTCTCGGGGACAAGCTTTTCGGGACTCGCTTGAGGCTGCCACCCATCAAATTAGATGCGGAAACGCACGCTTCTAACAGGCGTGTTATAGAATACTGCGGCCCAAGCAATATTTCGGCTGAGTGACAATAAATGTATGCAATATAGCTTACTGTGAAAGTAAGTGGTTATTGATATAGCTTTTTTGTTTTATGTTTTGTGTTTGGTCTTCTTTAGTGAGCGTTACTTTTTGGTCTTGGTTCTTGGCACATCGGGGACGTTTGTTTTTGGGAGCCATTTTGTGAGCTGCTTTTTTATGGGGTTGTACTTGGGATTATCAGCGAGATTGTTCCACTCCAGCTCGTCGTTGCGGTGGTCGTAGAGCTCTTCGGTGCCGTCACTGTAACGGATGTATCGGAAGCGTTCGGAACGTAAGGAATGGTTATTTCGTCCGTGCGTTGTCAGGGCCGGACGGTCCCATTTTGCGCTGGGATTCTTCAATAGAGGTAAAAAGCTTCTGCCTTCGAGTTCACTTTTCGCAGTTAAGCCGCAGAGCTCTATGAGCGTCGGATAGATATCAAGCATAGTGACGGGTCGTGAGCAGCGTTGGCCGGGTTTAGTAACTCCGGGTGCGACAACCATCAGGACGTTATGCGTCGCTTCTTCCCAAAGTGAGAATTTGCGCCAATGCAGCTTTTCGCCCAGGTGCCAGCCGTGGTCGCTCCAGAGGATAATAATAGTGTTGTCGGCATAAAGACTTTTATCGAAGGCATCGATTACGCGGCCCACGCAGGTGTCAACAAAGCTGATGGAAGCCAGATAGCCCTGGACGGCTTTGCGCCACTGTTTGTACTCGATGACCTTTTTATGGTCTTTCCCGGGATTGGCCATTTTTCTGCCAATCGGGGGGACATCATCAAGGTCGTTTTCGTTGACATTCGGCAAAGTTACCTTGTCGGGGGGATACATATCGAAATATTTGGTCGGTACGTACCAGGGCAAATGGGGGCGGAAGAAACCGCAGCCGAGGAAAAACGGTTTGTCATGCCGTTTTTGCAACTGCTTTATGGCCCAGTCAGCGACCTGCGAGTCGCCCATCTGCCCGTCGGGCACATCCACCGGACCCCAGTCGAAGTGCGCGGTTTTGGGGATGCCGTTGAGCGGCCGGTTGGGGGGCATCGGGTCGTCCGGTTTGTTCTTCTGCTGGGACGGGAAATAGTCCTGCCACGAGGGCGGGTCGGGGAAGCCTCCGTGATATATCTTGCCGCCGCCGACGGCGCTGTAGCCGTGAGCCATAAAGTGCTGCGGAATTGTGACGGCGTTACTGAGGGCCGGTGATTTTCGCCAGGGCTGGGGATTGTGATAAACGCCGGAGGTTGACGGCAGAATCCCCGTCATGAGACTGGCCCGTGAAGGATTGCAGGCCGGGGCTGAGCAGTGGGCATTTATAAAGAGCACACCTCTTTGCGCGAGGTGGTCGAGGTTCGGGGTCTTTACGTCGGGATGCCCGCCCAGGCAACCGATCCAGTCGTTGAGGTCGTCAATAGCAATGAACAGCACATTGGGTTTGTTTTTTGACTTAGCTGAAAAAGCAATATGCGGCAGGGTAAGTGCCGCTGCACTCGCTGCTGTTAGTTGTAGAAAGTCTCTGCGATTCATAGCTCCAGATATTTGATTCATTTTGTTATGCCTCCTGTTAGCTGTTTGCTTTTTAGAAGTTACCTTTTCCCACGGATACTATTGTATTAGAAAATTTTGCAGTAAAAGACATTCGGGAGTTTAATAAGTAACATACGGGCTGTCAAGCTTTAGAAGTAGTTCATTTATTCTGGGACATTTTTTTTAGGTGTTCTTCGATGTTTGCAAGCCTAGTGCTAATCTGCAGTATGGTTAAGGTTCTTGATGTGGAGTAGTGCAAGAACGTAAGGAGAAGAGCGATTATAACCAGTACTATCAATACCGTATCTGAGCGGCGTATGAACCAGAATTCGTTGCTGGTAAAAACGCCCCCGATTTTGTTTTCCAACACAAAGACCTTCAAATTGTGCAAGACCAAAGCGGACAGGATTGTAATCAGCCAGCCTATTGCCGCAATCCACTTGAGCTTTCTAAGCCGGGTTTTATGTTTTTCGATGATTTTCCCCGCCGAATTGGTGTTTGCACCGGCCGCTCCGGCGGAATCCTTGTCCAGTTGTTTGAGGAGCTCTTCTTTTAATTCATTTTCTTTAGCCATTTTTATTTCTCCATTTCTTTTTTAAGTGCAAGTTTTGCATAATGGATGCGTGATTTAACAGTACCTAACCTGCAATTAATTACGTGTGAGATTTGTTCATACGACATTTGTTCAAGAAAACGCAGCATTAGCACCTCTCTATATTCGGGTAATAATTCTTTTAGACATCTATGGACTTTTGCTGCATCTTCGGAGGAAAAAACGTCATTTTCAGTATTATTTGGAACTGCGATATTCTGATCAAGCTCGCACAAATTCTTTTTTCTCCTGAACTGCTGATACACCTTGTTACGTGCGATACGGTACAGCCAGGTTGAAAATGCGTCGATTTTCTTGAGACTGTGTATGCGTCTGATAACGGTTAGCCAGGTATCTTGAAAGATGTCTTCTACCATTTCGGGATTTGCTGATAAACGGCTTACAAAGTAGCGCAGCGGTGCCTGGTATCGTTCGATAAGTTCGGCAAGAGCATCCTTATCACCAATCTGACAACGGAGTATCAGCACTTGTTCTATTAGCTTGTCACTTGAGCTCATATGTTACTCTCACCGTATAAAGATGCGCTGCAAGTTGATAAGTTCACGAGTTTACCAATTTTCCGGGTTTCTGTTTAAAAAATCTACCATTTCCTGGGCGGCGAAAGAAAACTTAACGAATGGCCCGCTAAATGCTGGATTTGAGGTGCTAAAAAGACTTGCGAAAACAGACAATGGCTGTTAGGCTATCGGCCTCGTTTTGTCAGTAGATATATTGTAATGGTTTGATTACGGGAAATTCGTGATGAGTGTAACTAAAAAGAATCCGGGCCTGTCAGAACTTGATGAGCTTTGTATTCAAACGATTCGGTTTCTGTCCATGGAGGCTGTACAGAAGGCAAATTCGGGGCATCCGGGTATGCCGATGGGAATGGCGCCGGCGGCGTATGTGCTCTGGACCAAATATATGAAGCATAATCCGGCTAATCCTAAATGGCACAATCGGGACCGTTTTGTTCTTTCGGCCGGGCACGGATGCGTGCTGCTTTATTCCCTGCTGCACCTTACCGGTTATAATTTAAGCCTTGATGAGCTGAAGAATTTCCGGCAGTGGGGCAGTAAGACGCCGGGACATCCGGAATACGACCCGGAACTCGGTGTCGAGGTTACGACCGGGCCGTTGGGGCAGGGGATATCTAATGCAGTTGGGATGGCAATAGCGCAGAAATATTTGGCTAACTATTTCAATAGGGAAAACTTTCCCGTTATCGATTACAAAATATATGTCATTGCCAGCGACGGCGATTTGCAGGAGGGTGTGGCATCAGAGGCCAGCTCCTTAGCGGGACATCTGGGGCTGGATAATCTTATTGTTGTTTATGATGACAACCATATCAGTATAGACGGCAATACAGACTTGTCGTTTACGGAAGACAGGGCCAAACGTTATGAAGCGTACGGGTGGAACGTGCAAACAGTCAAGGGCGACGGTAATGATATGGCAGCTTTCGAGAAGGCGTTGGAAAATGCGGAGGGAGAAAAACAAAGGCCGACGTTGATAAAACTGCGGACGCATATCGCTTACGGCAGTCCCAATAAGCAGGATACGGCTGGTGCGCATGGCGCTCCTTTGGGCGATGATGAAATCAAGCTGATTAAGGAAAATTTCGGTTGGGACCCTGAAAAGAGCTTCCATATTCCCGAAGAAGTGTCGGATTATATGCGAGAGGTTGCAGCGAAAGGGGCAGAGGTGGAGAAGGCCTGGGACGAGATGTTCGAGGATTATAGTAAGAAATATCCGGATTTAGCAAAGCAGTTCCGTGATGCGGCAGCGGGGAGGGTGGGCGTTAATCTTGATGAGATTCTGCCGAAATTCGAGGCGGGCAGCTCTATTGCGACGCGCAAGGCCTCTAAGAAAATTTTGGATGCGCTGATGCCGAAGCTGCCGCTGGTTATGGGCGGCTCGGCGGATTTGACGCCGTCGAATCTTACGCTATTTGCGGGCGGGAAAGATTTTCAGAAAGATGTGCGCGACGGCAGGTATTTACGCTTCGGGATTAGAGAGCACGCGATGGGTGCGATAATGAACGGGATTTCCGTAAGCGGGCTGGCCAGGGCGTACGGCGGAACATTCCTTGTCTTTTCTGATTATATGCGCGGTGCGATTCGTGTTGCGGCGCTTTCGAAATATCCGACAATATTTGTCTTCACGCACGATAGTATCGGCGTTGGTGAGGACGGGCCGACCCATCAGCCGGTCGAACATACGGCAGCCCTGCGGGCGATACCCAACCTGTTGGTGTTCAGACCGGCTGATGCGAACGAAACAGCACAGGCGTGGAAGTATGCATTAGAGCATCGAGATGGGCCGGTGGCTTTGCTATTGACTAGGCAGGGATTGACCGTTTTAGACCAGGATAAATATAATTCCGCAGAAAACGTTAATAAAGGCGCTTATGTGCTGGTCAGCGCTGATAAACCTGATGTATTACTTTTAGCCAGCGGTTCGGAGGTTGGTGTTGCATTGGAAGCGGCGGGGAAATTAGCTGCTGAAAATATTACCGCGCAGGTGGTAAGTATGCCGTGCTGGGAGCTGTTTGAAGAGCAGAGTCAAGAGTATAAGGATTCTGTTATTCCGCCCCTTGTTAAGGCAAGGGTCGGTATTGAAGCCGGAGTTGAGTTAGGATGGAGTAAATGGCTGGGCGATAATGGTATTTTCATTGGGATGTCGTCATTCGGTGCATCTGCGCCTGCCAAGATTTGCTTTGAGAAGTTTGGCATTACAGTGGAAAATGTCATAAAGGCAGCGAAGAAAACTATTGAGAAAAAGTGAGCTAAAGTGCCTAAAGTATAAAGTGCCTAAAGTTAAAAAGGAATAAATAATGAATAATCAACAAGGAATATTGAATATCGAACTAATCTATTTTCCTTGTTCGGTATTGGATATTCTTTTTTATAACTTTAGTTCACTTTAGGCACTTTCTAATTTCCTACGCCTATGGAACTTGGGCGGGATAAAACGGTAGCAGAGATAATCTCCCGACTGAAATCGGCTAAGGCCGGTGGGGGGGTGGTTAAAGTCG
>CAZLIO010000286.1:0-5445 GCA_964559025.1 uncultured Pirellulales bacterium
CTGGGAGAGAGGCTGCTGAATATAATCTCTACTTTAGCGACGATGAGCAGGCCGTAATAGATGGTACAGCCCCTGTTACTACCTTGAGCCAGACTATCTATGGTCCCATGTCTCTCGATTTGGGTAAGACTTACTACTGGCGTGTTGATGAGGTCAATAATGTCAATCCCGACAGCGTGTGGGCGGGTGATATCTGGAGTTTTACGACAACCGACTTCCTTATTGTGGACGACTTTGAGTCCTACAATGACCTTAATCCGGACGATCCCGAGAGCAACAGGATATTTAATGTCTGGTTGGACGGATTCGAGAACCCGGCAAACGGCTCTGTTGTTGGTTATGAAAATCCTCCTTTTGCCGAGCAGACTAATGTTAACAACGGCAGACAGTCAATGCCGCTTTTCTACGATAACAGTGTAGGGTACTCTGAGGCACAAAAGACATTGGATTCGATGCGGGATTGGACCAGACAAGGTGTTGGAGTATTGACGATTTGGTTTATCGGTGATGCAGCTAACGCTGCTGAGCAGATTTATGTTGCCCTCAACAGCAGTGCTGTGATCAACCACGATAATCCAAATGCAGCACAGATAACTACCTGGACACAATGGAATATCGACCTGCAGGCATTCGCAGACCAGGGCGTGAACCTTGCCAACGTCAATACGATTGCCCTCGGTCTTGGTAACAAGAAGAATCCGGTAGCTGGTGGTTCAGGTACGATGTACTTCGACGATATTCGTCTGTATGCTCCGGAGCCTGCAGCACCGTAACCGGCACCGTAGATTCAGGTGGCATTTGAAACCGTATGGTTGATATCACAGATTTGCATCAATTCGGGGCTTATACTGATTGATTCGGTATAGGCCCCTTTTAAAATCGGTCATTGAAAATGTTTACAAATTTGATGTTGTCTATAACTCACTGAGACTACAGAAGAATTTATGAAATGAATATTTTTGTTGAATTAGCGGATAATGAGCTGTTGAGCTGCAGTCAGGTTGTACGGCCCATCGCTGGTCGGGTTGGTGTATTGGGACTGGATTGTACTCAAAATACTTGAAATGAAAAGGATTTTAGTTACACTGTCTCGGAAAGAGATCTTATGAGAGCTGCAAGCCGAGAAATCATACTTGGAGTATGGGTGTGCTGTGCTTTGGTTTCTGCTGCAATCGCAAAGAAGACCACACAGTCCGCTGCCCAACGACCTCGCGTCCCGGCTAACCCGTCGAAGGTTGACTCTAAGGTCCCGTCGAGGCGTCCCTTAGATCGCCGGGCGTTAGTCAGGCGACACAATGTCACCCTGAGCACCGCCGACCCGCTGACACCGCTCAGCGTCGGCAACGGTGAGTTCGCCTTTACAGCCGATATCACGGGACTTCAGACATATCCGGAATACCATCAGCAGGGCATGGCTCTGGGCACACAATCTCAATGGGGCTGGCATACGATGCCAAATCCAAATGGATACAAGCTGGCAGATATTCTTGATGACTATGTAGTGGCAGGGCGCGAGGTCCCCTATGCCTCGGACAAGGACTACTCCCGCACGTATTCTCCGGCTGCATCCTGGCTGCGTGCTAATCCGCACCGTTTACACCTTGGACAAATCGGATTGCGAATTGCCAATGCCGACGGCTCATTAGTGGGCATAGATGAGCTTACCCACACTTTACAAACCCTCGATTTATGGACGGGATTACTGAGAAGCCGTTTCGAAACCGAGGGTCGAGCTGTAAAGGTCCAGACTGTGTGCCATCCGGACCGTGACGTGCTGGCGGTCCGCATTGAATCGCCGCTGTTTCGACAAGGACGCTTGCTGGTCTCTTTGGCATTTCCGTATGGGAAAGCCGATTGGGGCGACGCGGCAGATTGGAACCATCCGCAAAGCCATACAACGCGACATCGGATCACACGCGGCCAGGCTGATTTCGTCCGGATACTTGACGACGACCGTTACTACGTGCGTGTAGGCTGGTCATCGGGAGGCAATATCCGAATCGAATCACAGCATAAATATGATATCTTGAGTCAGGACGGTCAACCTCTGGAGATTGTATTCGCCTTTTCTCCAATAGAGGTTGCCGAGCCACTACCCGATTTTCAGACAGTTCGTGCAGAGGCCGGCCGTCACTGGAGGCAGTTCTGGATGAGCGGCGGTGCGATTGATTTCTCAGAATGCACTGATTCGCGCGCTGCGGAACTTGAGCGCAGAGTAGTGCTCTCGCAGTATCTGACCGCTATCCAATGCTCGGGCTCTCGTCCACCACAAGAGACAGGGCTCGTTTGCAACAGTTGGTACGGTAAGTTTCACCTGGAAATGCACTGGTGGCATGCAGTACATTTCGCCTTGTGGGATCGGTTGGAGCTACTGGAGCGCAGCCTGCCCTGGTACCAATCGATTCTCCCTATGGCGAAAGCCACTTCCAAACTCCAGGGCTATAGAGGTGCCCGCTGGCCGAAAATGGTTTCACCGGATGGACGGGACAGCCCGAGCACGGTCGGCGTATTCCTTATCTGGCAGCAGCCGCATCCGATTTACTATGCCGAACTGTGCTACCGGGCTCACAGGGATCGCGAAACCCTGGAGCAATACCGGCAGATTGTCTTTGAGACGGCGGAGTTTATGGCTTCGTATCCAGTCTGGGATGAAAGCGGCCAACGTTTTGTGCTGGGCCCGGCGTTGATACCGGCGCAGGAATGCTACGGACGCGACCGCGCACGAAACCTTAATCCCACCTTCGAACTTGCTTACTGGTACTGGGGACTGGAAATCGCACAAAGGTGGCGGCAGCGGCTGGGTCTGGAACGTGACGTCAAATGGGATCGGGTAATGCGGCTATTGTCACGGCCTACCATCCGTGACGGATTCTATACGGGAATCGAGACCCCGCCTTATACAATCTACCGCGACCATCCTTCCATGGTGGCGGCACTCGGATTCGTTCCTCAAACTCCGCTGATCGATCCGAACACAATGAAACGAACGTTCGACAATGTAATGCGAACATGGGATTGGAAAAGCACATGGGGCTGGGATTATCCGATGCTGGCGATGACTGCGGCTCGTCTGGGTGAACCGGAAAAGGCCGTGGATGCCCTGTTCATCGAATCGCAGAAGAACCGGTACCTGGCCAATGGACACAACTTCCAGTCATCCCGGCTGCCTCTGTATTTGCCGGGAAACGGCGGCTTACTCACTGCTGTTGCGATGATGGCAGCAGGCTGGGACGGCTGTCCCGACCGCCCATTGCCCGGGTTCCCGGACAATGGAAAATGGAATATACGTTGGGAGGGACTTAAGCGCATGCCTTAAGCAAAATGAAACAGAGGTTTTGTGCCGCAATTGTCTTTCCGCCTGCCGGCGTCTGGGTCGTATCATAAAGCTATAACAGATGCTAAAGCCATGATAGGACCGAAGGAGTTGAAGAAAATGAAGACCACACCAATTGGATTGGGGGATGTTTTTGTCCCGCAAGCGACAGCACCAATCGTCGTGGCGCAGAGCGTCTTGCTGAGGAGGCGTTTCGTAACTGCCCTTTGCTTTTACTTGTTGATTTTGTTGCTCAGTAGTGTCACGCCTCTGTGGGCGGTCGAGACACCGTTGCGCTTAGTAATCATTGGCGACTCGACGGTCTGTGAATATCCCCCGGAACATGCCTGCCGCGGCTGGGGACAATATATCCAGGACTATTTCAAGGATACGGTACACGTAATCAATCTCGCCAAGAGCGGCAAGCTCTACGAACAGCTCGGCACAACCGCCAACGACGTCGTGGCAAACATGCCGCAGGATCGTACACACTTCAACGAAAAAGGCGCCCGCATGATGGCGCATCTCGTTATGCAGGAGCTGACGCAGGTCGAACCGCGTCTAACAAAAGAGCTGGCACCGGAAGGGCCGATGGTGTTGGGCAAGATCGCAGCCAAGCCGCTGTTTCGAGACCCCGTGCATGATGGAGCAGCCGATCCCGTGCTCTGTTGGAATCACGCTGATAGAAAGTGGTTTATGTTTTACACCAACCGGCGTGCAAATGTACCTAACACACCAGGCGTAACCTGGGTCCATGGCACACACATCGGCATCGCGGAGTCTTCGGACGACGGTGCTACCTGGAAATACAGGGCTACGGCAAATATTACCTACGGTCAGGGCGAATACAGCTATTGGGCGCCGGAGGTGATTGAGCACGATGGTACTTACCATATGTATTTGACCTTTGTGCCGGGGATTTTCACCGATTGGTCGCACCCGCGCGATATAATCCATCTGACGAGCAAGGATCTACTGAATTGGAAATATGAGTCCACGTTGAAGCTTTCTTCCAACAGGTCCATCGATGCCTGCGTCATTCGGCTGCCAAACGGCACATGGCGAATGTGGTACAACAACGAGCTCGATCACAAATCGATCTACTATGCCGACAGCCCCGACCTGTACAAGTGGAAGGACCGCGGTAAGGCGATGGGCGAACGCCCGGGCGAGGGGCCAAAGGTCTTCCTCTGGTATGGCTGCTGCTGGATGGTTGTTGACGTTTGGAAAGGCCTTGGCGTCTATAAATCGGATGACTGTCTGAATTGGACGCGACAGGCGAAGAATCTGCTCGAAGAGCCTGGAAAAGGCCCCGATGACAAAGTCAAAGGCGGCCATCCGGATGTAGTGGTCAGCAACAATCGTGCATTCCTTTTTTATTTTACGCATCCGGGCAGACAGAATAACACTCCGAAAAGCAGTCTTTACGAACAGCGGCGTAGCTCGATTCAGGTAGTTGAGCTAAAATATAAGGATGGCCAGCTTACCTGCGACCGTGACAAGCCGACGTACATCAAACTGCAACCGGTTAGTAAGAAAAAATGAAGAAGTAAGATTCTCATGTTCTAAACCGTTTTTCTCTGACAAAGTCATTATTGAGTAAAGATCAATCGTGCGGTATATACCGATGAAGCGTTAATGTCACCTTCTGCTGAGAATATGTACACGTTTCAATTGTTGAAGCCGAATCAACAGACGTACTCTGTGGCATAAAAAATGCTGATACCCAATGACACCGGACTCATGGCCTCGATATCATGTCACTTGTACATCTGCGGCAGGTCCTCCATAAACAATGTAAGCGGATCTGCTTCAAAGGCCTTGAAGTTCCCGGCAGTCGCTGCACCGGGGAACGCAGCGTAGTTCTGACGCTTGTCGGCGTTTCGCCAGACCAGAACCCAGGCAATCTTTTTGGTCGAGGGGCTGGACTTAAGGACTTCGAGCAGTACGTCGGTCCACCACGTCTCATTGGCAGCACGCTGACCGACGCCGGTTTCAGTAAAGGCAGCGATCTTGTTTCGCTCCTCAGCCAGTGAGACTATGATTTCTAATGCCTGTACGGCCTGGTCTTTTGTCTTGATCGACCTGAAGTCGCCGTAGTTGTCGTGTCCGATGATATCGATGTAGTCGTC
>CAZLIO010000287.1:0-5442 GCA_964559025.1 uncultured Pirellulales bacterium
TAAGTGGCAGTTGAAAATCGCCGCCGGTTTACCTATCAAATTTAGCCAGAGAAATATTAAGCAAACCGGCGTGGCAATTGAATGCCGGATAAACGCCGAGGACCCTGAAAAAGGTTTCGCTCCTTCCCCGGGCACAATTACCAGATATATTCCGCCCGGCGGCCCCGGCGTCAGAGTCGATACGCACGTCCATCAGGGCTGGACGGTCTCAACGAAATACGATTCGATGATTGCCAAGCTTATTGTCCATCAGAGAACGCGAACTGAAGCCATTGCCACAATGAGAAGGGCTTTGCGGGAATTTGTTATCGAGCCAATCAAAACAACGATACCCGCCTGCCTCGACATACTCTCACACAATCTTTTCGTCAAAAATAAAATCGATACCGGCTTCGTCGAACGAAACTTCTAAAAAACCGTGGATTGCCTCTCTTCGAGCAGCTATCATATTCGTGACTTTGAGAAAACAGCTAAAAAAAGAGAATAATAAAAATGATATCGAAAGACCAATTCGATAAGGAAAACGCTAAACGTTTGATCTTTATCCCAAAAACAAAAATCGAGCGTTCCTTATTCGATATTTGTTCTCATCCTTTGTCATTCTGAGGCGAAGCCGAAGAATCTGGCCAACGAAGAGTCCCGATGTATCGGGATTCACTTCGATACGCGGAGCCTGTCCTCGAGCGAAGCGAAGGGTTCAGACCTGTCTTTGAGCAAAGCGAAGGAATTACAGGCGAGAGCTAATAGTTATTCGGATAGGCTCTATGTATGGCGCAGGAGAACCACCACAATAGCCGCCATTAGTTCTGGACGGTGGTTTCGTATCGAACACCATCGGGGACAGGCACCGGGACGGCAACAGTGATGCCATGGTCACCGGTGGTTTTCCGCGAGGAATCGACGGCGATGAAGGCCGTGTAGGCCGACATCAGGCCATACTCAAGGGCTACCTGCTTTATTTCCTCAGGAAGGTCCGGGTTATTGTCGTAGGTGGCTTGATTAGCCAGGGTTTCTATTTTTTTACGGGCCCATACGCAGGCAATACCCTGATGAGCTGCGGCGGAATCGTCGAGGTTGACGGGAATCGCGATTTCCTGTGTCAGGTCACCGACTTTGCCTGTAACATGAATGGTTGTTTTACTATTGCCTTTGAATCTGCCGGTGAGAATTACAGGACGGCCGACAAAAAGGTCACGAATGTGATAAGGGTACATATCCGTCACCTGCATATTACCCCAGTCGATTGTTACATCGGTAAGGGCCGGATGGCTGATGCGCTCGTAGAACAGGTCAACGACTCCTCCGGCGCTGTCGTCCAGGCCGATATAAGCGACGGCGCCCTTTCCGAGTTTGGCCATTCTGTCGAGCAGGTACCGGTTGACGGACGAGCCGACGCCAAAACTGAAAATTCGGCTTGCGCCAAGACGCTGATGAATAGCGGCGAGGATTTCTATCTCGTTGCCGATGTAGCCGTCTGTCATAAAAGAAACTAAGCGAAATCTGTGCGGGTCGTGCTTGAAATCCAGAGCGGCCTTTATGCCTTCAATCATCATTGTCCCGCCGCTGCCACGAAGATTTCCAACATATCTGATAGCTTTGTGAATATTGTCCGGCGTCGCAGGAACAGGGTCGGGCCCGAACTGGGACGCGTTATTTGAGAAGCGAATCACCTGGAAGGTATCTTTCGGCTGGAGCTTTCGAAGAGCACGTGTCACCGCTTGCTTTGACTTGGCGATTGGTTTGCCGTTCATACTGCCCGAGCAGTCCAGGACGAATATCATCTCCATCGGGGCACGCTTTAGATACGAAAGGCTTTCCGGCGGATACAGCATCAACGTGAAGAATCCGCCTCGTTTGTCGTGGTGTGTTACTAAGGCCGACTTTACTGTTTTGCCTGCGACCTTGTAGCGGAGGACGAAGTCCTTGTTGGGGATACTGTCGAGACTGCTGAGCTTGACCGATAGTTTTTCGGGTGCGGCAAAGGTCTTGCTAATTACATGATTGGTGCACTTGACCTCTTCGATTTTTACACCGGCGTCAACGTCAACCGTAACGGCAATATCATGGCCGCTGCGCTCGCCGGGTTTTAAGTACTGGACCTCGGTTTTCTGGCCCGAGATACCGTTTTTGCCGCGGGCGACCGCGCCAACGCCGTCGCTATATCCGGAAGGATTAAATCGCGGCCCGACGACCATAGGAAATACAAACTCATACCAGCCGTCCACGTAGGCTAAGGTATTGAAATACTTAATATTGACATCGATGTTTTTGCCCGGCTCGATGTTGGCGACCTTCTGCGTAAAGATATTGGGCCGCTCCTGGGTAAGAAGTGAAGCGACGTATCCCTGTCTCCTGGCTTCCCTGTAGATTTCCTCTGCCTCTTTGCGCTCGCGAATAATGCCGCGGATTCTGCGCTCGCCGATTACCATAATAAATTCATTGATGGCTGCATTTTGAGGCAGTGGAAACACGTACACCGCTTCAATCTTTTCCTCATACGGATTATGGAACTGCTGCGTAACATTAACGGTGGCAATATAGCCGCTGATTTGTCCCTTAACATCGGTATGCTTTAGCGGCAGTGGTATTTCCTTGTCTTCTTTAGGCAGCTTTGCTAACATCGCCCCGCAGCCGGGACTATCCTCTCCTGCTGGAACCGCCTGCGTCTCAGCCCGGGCAATTACCCATATTTCGTCTTCCGTGACACTGAGTAATCCAGAATATATTCGCCCGCTTTCAGAACGCTGAGCCTCCTCCGATAGTGGTTTTCCGGCAGAAACAATCCTGCCCCTAACTCTTCGAAGCGGCTGTCTCGTCGTCGGTGCAATGCCGGAACCTCGATAGCCGCCCATCATGCCACCCGTTCTACCGTCATTATAGACAACCCCGTTTCTACCCATACTCACAGAACGACTCTCTGGTTTTTTGCCCGGCATCGGGACCGGACCTGTCACGGTGTGAAGCCTTGACTCTTCGCTTTTTGATTTAAGGTCGACCAAAATTTCCTGCTCGTATCCCGAATCAGTGATATCTTCATGGCGCAGCATTCCATACTTTTCAGGTTTTGTCGCAGCAGGAGCTGCTTCTTCCAGTTCCTTTGTTGGCTCCAATTTCGTTCGGAGGTGAACCTCATCTTTTGCCGTTACTGTTTGTTGCAGGGGCAGCGTTGTTTTCAGTTCTTGGGACACTTGTATTTCAGAATCAGGTTTATCAGTTACTTCAGCGAATGTTACGTCTTCCTCTTTGCTTGACTCATCTACTGCTGTCCGGGAGGATACAGTATCACCTTCTTGCTGGCTGCATCCGAAATAGCCGATCAGGACTATTGCCGTTATGGCTAAAAGGATTGATGCGATTAGTATTTTCTTTTTCACTTTTATTCTCCTTTTTCGAATGTGATTTCGGCAGGTATTTCTTTCGCATCTGCATCAGCGGCGACGGTGAGCTTAAGTTCGTAATCAGGCTCGGCTTCGCCGATGATTTGCAGATGGATAGTGGCGATTCGGGTACGCCCTGTGGGTAATTCGCGGCCGGTATTAAAGGCCGCGATGATTATCCGGTCGTTGGCTAAGGCGGCGGGGTCGTAGTAAGGCGCCTCTTTGAATGCTTTGTGCTGACCACCCTCTACGCCGACAATTTTGATTTGTCCGGCCGCAGCTTTAAGCTCGAACTGATAAGCGGCCAAAGATTTGTTGCCGGAATCAAGATAAATGTGCAGTGGTGCAAAGCGAACTTTGGGCTGAACAGACTCATTGTCCTGCTCTGACTGCTGGGCCAAAACAGGAACGATTACGCTTATGCTCATCAAAATAATTGCGGTAATCTTTTTCATCATAAAACTCCCTTATTTTTATCCAGCCGGACAGCGGCCAAGGCCACCAAGTCAACATCGTTCCGATCGACAAGGCCGTCGCCGTTAATGTCCCACTTCTTCTCGGTTCGCTCGGAGAATTCAACGTGGCGAGCCAGCTTGAAGGCATCGAGAATGTCCACCCGTCCATTCTCGTCAATATCAACCGCCTGGGCCTCTACAATAAAGGAGGAAGTTGTAGTCGGCCCGGGCTTTTGTGTTAGATTCAGGCTGAAGGCAAAAATAATGACCGCCGCTGCGGCGGCAACCCGCCAGAAACTGATATGGCGGAAAATCCGGTGCCGCCAATGTCGTTGAACAAGTCGCCGATTGGCCTGGTCCATAATGGCCCTGTCTAATTCGGGCGGCACGGAAAACTGCGGCTTAAAAAGGGTATTTAAATCTTCCGAGAGTTTCGGACTCATCCTCAAATCCAAATCCTCATCAAAATGTCCTTTTTTTTCAGTCATAATCTTAGCTCCTGTATATTAAGCAAACAAACCGCCTGAAAAGTTCAAAGTTTTTAAGATTTTTTTTCCGCCAGGGAAGATTTCTTACTCATTCGAGGAAATAATCTTGTGTGCGGCGGTCCTGGCGGAGTCTCTTTAGGGCGTGGTGCAGTCTGGATTTAACCGTACCTATGGGGATATTAAGGGCCTTGGCTATCTCCTGCAAAGTCATATCATCGACAAATCTCATCAGAAGGACTTCCCGCTGCTCATCCGGCAATACAGTCAGAACGGCGGCCAGTTCCTTTCGGCTGCCCTGAGCATCTTTCAATGCAGGCGCAGCTATTTCGCCCAATACTTCTTCGTCTGATATAAAACGACGACTTTTGCTGCGGACGGCAATAGAAAGATGCTTGACGACCGGATAAAGAAACGTCGTCATTGAGGCGGTAAGGCTAAAACCGGGGAATTTGCCAAGCAGGTAGGTAAAGGTCTCCTGGAGGACGTCAAGGGCATCCTGCTCGTTGCCGGTAAATCGCCAGGCCAGACGGTAAACCCAATCCCGATACCGCCGGTAGAGCACTTCGAAGGCGTCCGGGTCGCCTTCATTTACCAATTCGATTAGTTCCTGGTCAGAGTCCATGGCAAACCAGTCTCCCGTCAAAGAGAAAAAACTTAGACTACTGCTCAACCACCCGCTTCTATCATACCCAGTTTAGCTCTTTTGGCTGCTGTTTTCAATCTGCTCCTCAAAAATCATTGTCCGACCACTTGTGAAACTTTTTTCAGAATCAGGTTTATTGCACCCTTTGGATATTCTTAGTTTGCGTCTCGCAGGTCCTTCTCGAAGTTCATAAGGCCCCTGCAACAGCCGCATCGGGAGTATAAAGCTAAGCGCTGTAAACAGCGTGCCGGGACGAAATATTCGGACTTAGAGGGAAAAAACGCTGAACCTTTATCTGCTTATAACGTAAAGACTTACAAGGATATGCAAAAGTTTGATTTCGGCTTTTCGAAGCGAAATCGCCTATTTTCGATTAAAGTGCAATTGCGCCGCTGCCGATAATAAAAAGAAGTTATAAAACGATTTTTTCTCCCCTCCGGAAAACATCGGGCGGCGATTCGTTGCTCGATGTTTTCTTT
>CAZLIO010000288.1:0-5430 GCA_964559025.1 uncultured Pirellulales bacterium
GAATCCTTTTCGATATTGTACTGCTTGACCTTTGCATATAGAGTTGCTCTGGTTATGCCAAGAAGGGCAGCAGCACGTGTCTTTTGCCAGCCGGTTTTCTGCAAAGCCATCGCAATCAGCTCGCGTTCGGCCTTTGCCAACGAGAAATCTTTGATGAGGCCGGGTGTCAGGCCCTGCGATACCTCACTCCATTCTGTCGGGTCAATATAGATGGCGTTTAGTCCAATCTTGTCTGTTGTCTCCAGCAGAATCGCCCTTTCGATGACGTTAGACAACTCACGGACGTTTCCCGGCCAATCGTGCCTCTCCAGGGCCTCAATAGCTAATTCAGTCAGGGATACAATCTTATCGCACTTTTCCGGACAGATGGTTGAGGTCTTGAGAAAGTATTTAGCGAGGAGCCGGATATCCTGTCTTCGCTCTTGTGACCTAAGAGGAGCAAGAGTAATAGGACTAATATTCAGGCGATAATAAAGGTCGCGTCGGAAGCGATTAGCCTGAACTTCATTTTTGAGATTGCGATTGCTCGAGGCTATTATCGTAGCGCTGCAGGTGATATTTTTTATACCCCCGACCTTTCGGAAGGTTTTTTCCTGTAATACACGTAGCAATTTAGCCTGCAGGTCTATTGGCATCTCACTTATTTCATCAAGCAAGAGGGTGCCGGACTGGGCCAATTCCATAAGTCCTGTTTTCTCACGGTCAGCACCTGTAAAAGAGCCTTTCACATGACCAAAAAGCTCGCTTTCCAGCAGATTTGCTGTGAGAGCCGCACAATTTACGGCTACAAATCGCTCGTTCGGATGCCTTAGCGTATGTATCGCCTTAGCGGCCAGCTCTTTACCTGTGCCTGTTTCACCAACAATCAAAATCGGATTGCATCTGCTGGCAGCCACAAGTTTAATCATTTTGAGAGTATTGAGAATGGCTTTACTGCAGCCGACCATAGAGACAGAGCCAGCTAATTCTTCAGCAAAAAATGGTTCGACAAGCTCACCATCCTGAGCGAAGTCGAAGGAATGTTTTGTGCTTTGTTCAGAGTGAGAACCCGCCAATGGTTCGACAAGCTCACCATCCTGAGCATAGTCGAAGGATGGTTCGACAAGCTCACCATCCTGAGCATAGTCGAAGGACGGCGGGTTATGATCAGAACCCGGCGTTGCCGGGTCGGATTTAATATTTATCCTGTTTATAATTTGCTCCAGCTGAGCACCGCCGGAGGCGGCATAATAAAACACACCGTTGGTGTGCCTGCCTTGCTTCAGATAGTCATAGGCCCCGGTCTGAATAAATTCTGTGGACCCCGCCAACGGCGGGTTTTGTTTGGAACCCAGCGTTGCTGGGTCGATGTTGTTATCATCGCCACCAACCACCACGATGGGGACATTGATTGAATTATTATCGGCCTTATCACGGAATTCATGGATATGGCTCGGGCCAAACCGATGGTCAAAAAGCATTAAATCCGGATTGACCGTTTGAACGATATCCAGAGCATCGTCGAGGTTATCGGCCCCAAATACTTCCCGGGCATACTGCTGAGCCAGCTGCTGAATTTCGGGGTCCTTGCTTAGTACAACAATTCTTCTTAAACTCATTCTTGCCCAAAACTATAAGCGTTGTTCGTCGCTAAGTAAGTTGTTTTCACGTTATGTAGGTATTTACAATTCATAGATATGTGGATATAAAGCCATAAATCGACATACATCCAAAAACAACTTTAATGTTTTTATTGGACCGGCCAATAATGTCACTGATTCGGTCAGCCTCAAAAACACATCGGCATAATGTAAAAATATTATAGGACATCCCACATCTATTCGGAGTGAGGCCGTTCTCAATTGGTGCTGATTAAGAAAGCAACGCCAACAGCGAGAAGACATTGCTTTTTATGGGACGTATTAGTGTCACCGAGTAAACTAAAACGGACCAACAAAAATTTTCAGCATGACCATCAAGTCCAAGCCGGAAAAATTTTCTGGGACACAGGAAAATTTATCCCCTAAGAGAATCTTTTAACAAAGGTGATTTCTACCTTTATTCAAATTTTTAGTTTCCGTAATGTCTGTTGTGACAGGAAGTTGTGCATCACAAAAGCGGCGGCGATTGTAATGTGGCACAACAATTGCTTCCTTTTGCCTGTCGCTCGTACCAGTAAGGTGTCGAGCTGTGACCGAAACCTCGGGATTTGAAAAGAAATGTAGTTTTTTGTCTTTTGAAAAAGGTTGAAAAGTTATGGACCCAATATCAGCGACAAACACAGCAAGTAACATCCAAATGGATTATATGAATCTTCTGATAACGCAGCTACAAAACCAGAATCCGCTGGAACCGTTAGACAATAATGAGATGGCTTCCCAGCTGGCCCAGTTCTCACAACTACAGCAGCTCGAATCGATGAACGAAAGCTTTGCACAGGTGCTTGCCACTACTGAGCTTACCTATGCCAATTCGTTGATAGGCAAAGAAGTTTCATTCATGCTGGAAACCGAGACAGGTGCAACAGATATCACAAGCGGCATAGTCGAGCAAATTTACAATAACGTTGACGGGGAAATATTCTTGAGAGTAGGAGACTATATGTTTGGATTGGAAAATGTAATATCCATCAAAAACTAAATTCAGATTTAAGGTATCGATATTAAGGAGAGATAAAAATGAGTTTTGCATTATCAGCCGGAGTTACGGGGCTGCAGGCCCACCAGAAAATGATTGATGTAGCCGGCAATAACCTGGCCAATGTCAATACTACCGCCTTTAAGGCCAGCAGAATAACCTTCTCAGAACTACTGAGTGAGACCATAAAAAAGGCCTCACAGCCAACAAGCACCGTCGGCGGCACTAACCCCCAACAGATGGGCAGCGGTGTCGGAGTAGCCGGTATAACCCCAAACACAACACAGGGCAACATTGTAAATACAGGTAATCCACTGGACCTGGCGTTAGAAGGGGAAGGCTATTTTGTAGTCAGTGACGGTGAGCAGAACATCTTCACTCGTGCAGGTGCCTTTGCCGTTGATGCGGACTCAATTATGGTTGACCCCTCCACCGGCTATCGGGTCCAGCGTATCGGCTCATTGGGTGAAACTGACGGCTTCCAGATTGCCGGTGACAGTGACCTCCACGTACCTTACGATGTCCCGATGCCGGCAAGGCTTACCTCACAAATATTAGTATCCGGTAATCTAAGCACCGATTCGACGTTTGAGAGTCCACAAACACAACTGCTGGCCTCGAATGCAACTTACACCCAAAACAGCACTGCGGCTGTCGGGGCCACATTTATCGATAGCCTCGACCAGACTATCAGTGGAACGTATGGCCCGGCCGAAATTAAAGTCACTGGTTTTGATCACGATGGTAATCCTTTAAACGACGCTACTCCTCTTAGTGTAGATGCCACCACTACTTTGGATAACCTTATTAGCCATATAAATACTGTTCTCGGCGCTACCAACGCGACGGCGTCCTTAGACAACGGACAAATACGTATAGCTGATGTCAACAGCGGCTATAGCCAGTCTGATGTAAAGCTGACGTTCACGAACAGCGGCACCGCCGACTGGACGGAGCCGGCGTATTTCGAGATGTTGACCGTTGGCGGCGATGAGGTCAGAAGCGTTAATATTAAGACCTACGACTCTCAGGGGGGCAAGCACGTTTTCTCGGGCGCATTTGTCCGGACGGATGACCCCACCAACCCCAATACGTGGGATATGGTGCTGACCTCAATCACCGGCAATATCAATGAGATATCTATAGCAAATCGTCGTATCGAAGATATAACCTTTGACGCTACGAACGGCTATTACACCGGTTTGGGCGGCAGCGACCCAGCCGAGTTTGTAATAAGCTTTGCACATGACCCCTCGAATCCACAAACCATCAGCTTAGACTTTGGCGCCGTAGGCACACTAAACGGCTTGACACAATTCGCTGGAAACTCTACAGCAGTAGCAAAAGAACAGGATGGCTACGAAGCAGGTAATCTATCCACGGTATCGGTCAATAAGGAAGGCATAGTTATAGGTGCTTTCTCTAATGGCATCAAGAAGGACATTGCAGCAGTACAGATAGCATTGTTCCAGAATACATCGGGCCTGGAAAGTGTCGGCGGCGGGTACTTTACTACTTCGGCCAACTCAGGAGCGCCGGTATCTACGCAGGCGATGACCGGCGGTGCCGGATCCATTCATGGTGGTGCATTGGAAAAATCCAACGCAGATGTAGCGACCCAGTTTGTTTCTATGATTCAAGCACAAAACGGCTTCCAGGCCAATGCCAGGACCATCAGAGTCGCCAACGACATACTGCGAGAGCTGAGCAACCTTATCAGATAGTAAGTTTGTAGTACTCTGCGAAGTAGCTTCGCTACGAAGCACGAGGAAGTTTAAGATGCCCATAACACAAGTTATGACAACAGGATTAAATATCATTGTTCCGGCACTTACACCGATGGAGCGGTGGAAGGCCGCGGGGCGGTTTGGTAACAGCATGACTGAACCATGGTTTATTCTAACAGGGGTGGCCGTCATAATCGTATTAGCTGGTCTGCTGTTAATGATTAGTTTACATCGAATAGCACGGGAACGAAAGGTTAGTGGGCAGCTATTTTTTGATTATGCCGAACAACGGGGACTAAGCGGACGGGAGCGACAAATTTTGCTTGAGATAGCATATAGGGCAGGACTTAAGAGAAGCCAGTCTATTTTTACCATGGTCCGTGCCTTTGATCACGGAGCAGGTAAGATGATAGAAGAAAGCCTTGCCCGGCAGGGAGCAGAAGAAAGCCAACGGTTAAGAACCGAACTGTCCTTCCTGCGAGAAAAGCTTGGCTTTCAGAAACAAACCTCAGTCTCAATAGGCTCGTCAACTAAATTGAAGAAACCGAGCAGCAGACAAATTCCCGAAGGAAAAAAACTCTATATAAATCGTCGTCAAACTCCTGACTTCGACGATATTGAGTCCACCATTATTAAAAACGACAATATGGAACTTACTATCAGATTGACAACATCGGTGGAAAGTAAGCTGGGCGAGCTCTGGCGTGCGCAATATTATTTTGGCACCTCGGTATGGGAGTTTGATACTTCTGTAGTTCGTTGTTATGGCGACATTCTGGTTTTGAATCATAGCGATGATATGCGGTTCATTAGTCGCCGGCGCTTCTTGCGTATTCGAGTAAACAAGCCGGCCTTCATTGCACGCTTTCCATTCTCAAGAATGTTGCGGCCAAACAGCATCAGCAGCATAGAGGTTCCAGGAGCGAAGCAAGGTTCGGCAAATGCCTCCGGCAGCACCTGGGGACCACCGGAATTTATACCTGCGAGGGTTACTGAGCTGGGTGGTCCCGGTCTGCGTATCGAGGCCCCTCTGGAAGTAAAAGCAGGCGACAGAGTATTGGTAATAGTTAATCTGAGTGAAGAAAAG
>CAZLIO010000289.1:0-5412 GCA_964559025.1 uncultured Pirellulales bacterium
AAACGATTTTTTTCTTTTCAAAGTATGCCTAACCTCAATTTTGCAGAACTCATTAATAATGGTTGATAGGATTAGCAAAGAATCATTTTATCCAATCCGTGAATTCAAGAGAAGCTGAAAACAAAAGCGACTACGATAAGATTATACCGTTTGTTCATAACTACGATATTTGGAAAAACGCTCGGCTGGTGGCGGTTACGGCTTTGGCGAAATCGGTGAGGTCCATCCCTTTTAATTCGGCTAAATATTTCGCGGTGTGGAGCATAAGGGCAGGCTCGTTTATCTTCTGCTTTCGCATCGGCTCAGGTGACATATAGGGACAATCGGTCTCGAGCATCAATCTATCTACCGGTACAATTTTAGCGGCCTGGCGGGTAAGCTCGGCGTTTTTGAAAGTAACAATCTTTGCCTGCCGGGCCGAGCCGCTGAAACAATGAAAGACCACGCTTTTAAGGCCCCGGCCGAATCTATCTAAAATCTCCATCGTCTGGTCAAAGGCCTCCCGGCAATGGATAATCACCGGCAGATTCAATTCTTTGGCGATTGTCAGCTGTGCGGCGAAAGCCCGCTTTTGGTCCGTTTGTTTCGAGAAGTTGTAATGATAGTCCAGACCTGTCTCGCCGATGGCGACGACCTTCTTGCTTTGTGCAAGCTCTTTTAATTCGGTTAGTGTATCAGCGGTCAGGTCTTTGGCATCGTGAGGATGGATTCCGACAGCGGCGTACATATTCTCGAATTTATCGGCAAGTTCGACGGCCTTGAGGTTCTCCTGCATGTCGGTGCCTACCGTGAGCCAGCCGACAACGCCGGCGGCTATACTGCGAGCCACAACGGCCTGAACGTCGTCGGCCAATTGTTCAAAAGTCAGATGACAATGCGTATCAATCAGCTCCATTAGTGTTAGGGTACGAAAGCGTTTTTGTAATATCTTACCTGCGGGGTGCCTTTTGGCCCCAGGACTATTGTAACAACATCAAAACGGAAAGGCCTGTCATCGATATCGTTTGTTGCAAGAAAATAGCGGGCGGTCCTTAGCAATCTGGTTTTCTTGGCGAATGTGATAGACGATTCGGCTGAGCCGAAAGTTTCGTCGGCCCTGGTTCTGACCTCGACGAAGACGATGGTTCTGTCGGTATCGACCATAATCAGGTCGATTTCGCCGGCGTTGCAGGAGAAGTTGCGGGTGAGGGTTTTGAGGCCTTTTCTTTGTAGGAACCTCTGGCAGCGTTTTTCACCCCATCGGCCGAGCAGCTCGCGATCGGCCAACAGCTTGCGTTTGTTCAGGAGCAAATTTCGTATCCTTCGACTGCGCTCAGAACAGGTTTTGTATATCGTTATTTTGAGACGGTGTGGGTGCTGTGTCTCTGGGCGAGCTTGACGGCTTTGCCGGTTCGCTTGCGGAGGTAATATAGTTTTGCCCGCCTTGTTTTGCCGCTTCGGATGGGCCTGATATCGAGAACATTGGGTGAATTAATCGGGAAAATCCGTTCCACACCCTCGTTATTGACAATCCGCCGAACTGTAAAGGTCTCGTTAATTCCGCGGCCCTTGCGGGCGATTACGGTGCCGGTAAATATCTGCGTGCGCTCTTTGTCGCCTTCTTTGATGCGGCAGTGGACATCTACAATATCGCCTATTTCGAAGTGCGGTTTATCTTTCTTCAAACTTTTGCTTTCAACCGCATCCAATATTTCGGTTTTCACTGATTTATCTCCTAATAAAAAGTGCACGAGAGCCCCCGGCTTTAGGAACATGAAAGCACATCCTGGGATAAACTCCAGAGCATAAGCACACAAGAATACTCATAATTTATATAACTGTCCGTAGTATATCCATCTTTGGCCTACAAACAAGCAATTTTTGAAAAATTGTGGTTTGGGCGTTTCGGCAGCAAATTAAGCTGCCTTGAATAAGTTTTTAGACAATAGTGTGCTTGGGGCTTCGCCTCAAATCGTATTATTTCTGGATTCCCGCTCCTTTGACCCATTCGGCCATGCTCAGGACAGGCCTTGCTCAGGACAGGTTTCGCGGGAATGACAAATCGTTTTGCTTGTCTCAAAACTTTCTGACAACAGCATAAAAACGGCAGCTATTCGACCGGCTATTTTTTCTTCCGGCCCGATTAGACTGGCCAGTTCGGTGAGTCGGTGCGGGCGGTTTTTAGATATTCTTCAATCTTAGCGACCACATCGGGATGCTCGGCGGCGATGTTGTGCTCTTCGGCGATGTCCTTATTCAGGTCGTAAAGCTCCAGCGGCTTGTCCGGGGCCGGGCGGACGGCCTTGTAGTTACGCCAGCGAACCACCTGCTGGAGATTGCGTCCGATGAATTCCCAGTACAGAAAGCGGTCGTCCGTTCTCTGTGGTCTGCCGAGAAGCGCGGGCAAAACGCTTATGCCATCGATGTTCGATGGCGGCTCGGCCCCGGCTAGCTCAGCTAATGTCGGCAGGACGTCGGCAAAGTACCAGACGGCGTCGCTGGTTTTGCCGGCGGGCACCTTGCCCGGCCAACGGACAATCATAGGGGTGCGGATGCCGCCCTCATATATATCGCCCTTTTTTCCCCGCAGTTGGCCGGAGCTGTCGAAAATCCCTTCCCAGCGACTGGCTGCTCCATTGTCGGAGCAAAAGAACACAAGTGTCCGGGTATCGATTGCCAGGTCTTTCAATAGCGCCATAATGCGGCCTATGTCTGCGTCCATTCGTGTAATCATTGCTGCGTGCACCTTTGCATCGGCAGGCCAGGGCTTGTCCGTGTAGGGTTCTGTGCTCGGGATTTCGTATTTTGCGTGGGGGATGGTATATGGCAGGTACAGGAAGAACGGCTCGTCGTTGTGGCGGCCAATAAAATCGAGGGCAAAATCGGTAAACATATCGTGGGAGTATTGTTCTTGCCGGCCGTCGGCATTGCCTTCGAGGATTATCTTTTTTTCGTTGCGCCAGAGGTAGGGCGGATAGTAGGTGTGTGCACGTCTCTGGTTGAGATAGCCGAACCATTCATCGAAGCCCTGTCTGTTAGGAACGCCGGTGTTACCCGGCTCGCCGAGGCCCCATTTGCCGGTAATGCCGGTGACATAGCCGGCCTGCTTTAGCACTTCGGCCACGGTGACGTCTTCGGGTTCGAGTGGGACGCGCATTTGTGGTGAGCCGTTGTCCAGAACGAGGGTGCCGCTTACCTTGCCGAAATTACCGCGGACACGGGTGTGGCCGGTGTGCTGACCGGTCATCAGAACGCTGCGTGACGGCGCGCAAACGGTATAACCGGCGTAGCACTGCGTGAAGCGTGTGCCCTCGTCGGCAAGCTGGTCGATGTTCGGCGTTTTTATTTCCTTCTGGCCGTAACAGCCGAGGTCGCCGTAGCCCAAATCGTCGGCCATAATGAAGATAATGTTAGGACGTTTTGCAGGATTTTTGTTTCCAACAGATGCGCTCTGGCAGCCGGCCAAAGACATCGCCGCTGCGGCAGTGCCGCCGGCTGCTATACTAAGAAATTGGCGTCGGTTCAATTGTTCCATTAGTTATTTTCCTTTCTGTTATGTGGTATTAGTCCGGTTTCTTGTCCCAGGGCTGAGGTGGTGTCGGGTCATATTTTGGTTTTGCGTCCTCTGCCGGGAAGGAACGCACAACAGCCTCGAGTTTTCTGCGTGCGGCGAGGACCTTTGGGTCCGTGCTGTCGATGAGGTTATTCGTTTCGGCCGGGTCGGCGAGCAGGTCGAATAACCTTGCGCTTTTGCCGTTCAGCACCCAGAGCTTGTATTGTTTATCGCGTACGACGCGGTCGGTGAACTTCATTTTGGGTATAACACCATCGGCGGTAAGCCTGGCAGCGCCAAAACCCATAGCCATAATCCACTTCCGGGGGGAATCGTTTTCCTTGCCCAGGATAAGCTTTGCGATGGAATGGCCGTCAATGACAACGTTCTTCGGCAGTTTGGCTGAACCTAATTCGGCGAAGGTCGGCATCATATCGGTAAAGTCGGTCAGGGCATCGGTAACGACACCGGCGGGGACGAGGCCGGGACAGTTGACGATGAACGGGGCCCCGGCGCCGGGTTCGCCGAGGGAAGCTTTGCCGCCTCTGACGTTTCGTCCGTTCATCCGGGCGCTAATGCCCTTGCTCGTGCCGTTGTCGGTTGTGAAGAATATGATTGTATTGTCGCGAATATTAAGCTCATCCAGGGTACTAACGAGTCGGCCGACGGCAAGGTCGGTATAGCGAACCATTGCTTTGTGCCGCTCTACTTTGTCTTCGGCCTCGGGATCGAGCGGGGTGGTAGTAAGCGGTCCGTGCGTCAGTGCCATAGGGAAGTACAACATCATCGGTTTAGTTTTATGCCGCTTCATAAAGTCTATCAGGAAATCCACAAATACATCGGTGCCGAATTTTCCTTTATAGGTTTTGCTGCCCTGCCTGGTGTTGATGTACGGGTCCCAGTAGCGTTCTGCGCTGGGGGGATTTTGTGATTCGTAGCCTGTCCACATGCAGTGCTCGTCGAAGCCGTGTTTTTGCATAGCATCGGGCTGGACGCGAAAGTCGTTTATCTGCCACTTTCCGGCTGCGGCGGTAGCGTAGCCGGCATTTTTTAGCACGCGTGCAAAAGAGATATTGTATTTGGGGTCGAAATGGCAACCGGCCCCCCATCGTGGGACATCCCAGTGGTTGCACCAGCCGTGGCGGAAGGGATACTGGCCGGTCAGCAGGGTAGCGCGTGTGGGTGTGCACTGGGGCATCGAATAGGCGTTGATAAATCGCATTCCTCCTTCAGCCAGTCTATCGAGATTGGGAGTTTTCATTTCCTCGCCGCCGTAGCAGCTTAGCCATTCAGGGCCGAGGTCGTCAACCATGATGAATAATATGTTCGGCTGTTTTGCAGGCTTTCTGTCTCCTGCCGGTGCACTTTTACAGCCGATTAGGGGGAGCATTGCCGCGGCGCCTCCGGCGGCCAAATTAAGAAATTGGCGTCGATCCAAATTGTGCATTTTTTCCTTCCCTTCTGTAAAAAAACTTTAGCGAGGTATTGCCGGGTCGTTGACGAGCATAGAGTCCAGTCTGTCCGCGGGTTGGCTGCCAAGGACAGGAAAAGCGCCACGTCGTATATCCGGCCCGTCCCAATAGGTATAAATATTATCGTCGTTTATGCCGCAGAATGGTTGTTTCTCAAAGCTGACGTGGGCGTCCATAAACAATACGTTCTGTCCATCTCCCTGGTGGGCGATGGCATTTCCAGCCTTCCAGGCCTTTTTGTCACCGTCGGGATTGAACGCGTGAAAATCTCTGGCCTTTGTAGAAGGGGAATCCTGCCACGGATTTCGGTCGGCTGCCACCGCCATACCGGGCTCGCTCGATGTGGTCAGGGCCCAAGGGCCATAAGGCATATGATAGGAGTAGCTGCAATGATTCGGTGGATTCGGG
>CAZLIO010000290.1:0-5340 GCA_964559025.1 uncultured Pirellulales bacterium
CCACCCATACGCATTCCGGGCCGGAAGTTTTTACCAGAACCAAGCTTAGGCCGGAGAAGGAGGTTCCGGCCTCCGAGATTGACCAATTCTATCTTCAGACGCTGATAAGGAAGACGGCAAGTTCGGTAATGCTTGCGTATAAGAATATGCAGGATAGTTCCCGCAAGGCGGGGGCCCAGGTAAAGAGGACAACATAATTCAACCAAAATTCATCGAGGCATCAGTTGCTCTTTGGTGCCCGCACCTTGTTGACCAGCTCGTGCACTTTATCCACAACCCGCTTCTCGACTGACGGCGCGAAGGGGCCCGGAAAAGGAGTGTACCGCATTGCGTCACCACCTTCGTAGCCGCCCTCCTGCAAGACACGCTTAGAAGGTAAGTAACCGAAAACGTCGTTCGAGTAGCCGGCCACCCAGACTGTCGGGCCGGCCAGCTCTGCTTTGAGACGCAGCGAATAGTCAACCACAACTTCGCCGGACAGGGCTACCATCGTCAGGTCGTTACCGAATTGGACAACTTGCACCAGATACGGATATGTCGTGCGAATTTTGCCGGTTTGCTCCAGCTCCTTTAAGAGCACCTCCGCGTGTCGGCGTTCATACTTATTACTTGACTGCGCCTCCTGTTCGAGCTGCTGACGGCCGGGTGGTTGGGCGAAATCGAGAGTAACGGTTTCCAGGGCCGCTCGAATTGGCCCCCGAATGGGCGATGCTCGCCAGAGAAGTGCCGCTTCGACCCCGTTTGCCAGCGACCGGCCGTGCTGCTGTGCGAGGTCCAGCGTACGGCGGGGGTATGGATTTTGGTCGCCGCCACAGCCCTGTACGAAGAAGGCGGTTACTCCAGGATGTGCTTCTTCCAGATATATCTGGGCGAAACCGGCGTAGTCACCGCAGAATTTGTAAAAGCTAAGCGTAGTATTATGGCAAGCATACCCGAAGACGACGGCCTGCAATTCACCTTCCGGATTATCAATCCGAAGCACCGGGACATCGTGGTCAACCGGCCCATCCGGATTAGCGCTTATCACATAACCACGTTCGGTTTTTAATCGCCTGTTCATAGCAAAGCCGGCACGGGCGTGTGTGTATGCCAATCGTGCCGGGGCGAGGTTGTCTATCGCCTGACCGACCAGCGTCAGCAGTTTCTTTTGCAAAGTTTTCATATACTGCCGGCTTCGTTGAATCTGCTCCGGTGACAGGCCGTAAAAGGAATCCCCGTATATAGAATCCTCCATCTCCTTTACAACCGGACCGCAATGGGTGTGGGAGGCGTTTAGCAGCAGGTTCTCCGGCGGCAGTTTATAGCTATATTTGACCTGTTTTTCCAGCCGGTCGCGTAACGGGCGGGGAATGCCCAACAAATCGACCGTGACGATTACAAGTCTGGTGCCCTGTGCATCCCCTCGGCTTCGCTCGGGACAGGCTTCCAGTGCCAGGGCCTTGGCGTGCAGGTCATGGACCTTTCCTTCTGATGGCTTCGTTCTCGCTGCGTATCCGGACATCCACATCGACTGGGCCGGCGTGATTACGGTTGTGGCGATGCCGGCTTTCCACTTCTCCTGCTCAAGATTTGCCGTAGTGCCGGGTGCTTCTGCCGCCTTCAAGTGTGACAGACCGGCCGCGCCGGTCAAACATAACAACATTATCCAAATTAAAATTACTGATTTGCTATGCAGAACTCTGACGGTTTGACGATTCATTTTGGTACTCCTCATATTTCTTTGTAGATTGCTGACCGGCTGCGTCACCGGATTCTCTTATCTTTTACTGTAATAATACACGAATAGTCAGCCAAATTCTAACCTGTTTTATAGAAATTCTGCTTACGAACACCAGTGAAGGGATTGAGTAAATAGCTTCCGGTGGGATTTGGTCTAATCAATCATGAAAAATATCGAACCAAAAGAGTTTTCTTCTTGCTTATTGGCGGCACTTTCTTCTCTTGCAGGGTTTTCTTTCAGGCTCTATAATGTCCCCGATAATCGATATGGGAGGTACATGAATGTTAGGTCTTGAACTTATTGACTGGGCGGTCATTATCGTTTACCTGGTAGGTATTACCTTCATCGGTCTGTGGGCGGTAAAAAAGGTCCGCAGTGCCGCCAGTTTCTTCATCGGCGACCGGAAGTTTGGGAAAGTGATGATGGCATTCTTTATGTTCGGCTCCGGTACCCATTCCGACCAGGCGGTCAGTGTCGCCGCCAAGACCTATCGGGCCGGCGCCTCCGGTATCTGGTATCAGTGGCTATGGCTTTTTGTAACGCCGTTCTTTTGGCTGATTGCACCTTTTTTCCGCCGCATGCGGGCCGTGACCACGGGAGATTATTTTGAGATCCGTTACGGCCGCAGCGTCAGCGGCCTATATGCCGCGATGGGGATATTGCCGCTCCTGGTTGCCATCGGGGTAATGCTGAAAGGCTCCGGGGCGATGGTCGAAGCCGTCTCCGGTGGTGCTATAAGCTCCAATCTCGCAATCATAGCGATGACTGTTATGTTCGTCATTTACGGTGTTGCCGGCGGACTGAGCGCGGCTATCGCAACCAACTTTGTCCAGGGACTACTGACCATTGTTCTGTCTTTCCTGATTCTGCCGTTTGCGTTGGCCAAAGTCGGCGGTATGAACGGTTTGCGGCAATCAATCTCCGACCCGGATATGCTTTCACTTGTGTCCCCGGGTGAGATTACCCTCTTCTACATTATCATCATTGCCTTTAATGCCCTGGTCGGCTGGGTGACTATGCCTGAGACCATGGCAAACTGTGCGGCAGGCAAGACGGAAATGGAGGGAAGAATGGGAGTTACGGTAGGCATCTTCGGCAAACGGATATGCACTATTGCCTGGATGCTGACGGGCCTGTGCGCAGTGGTCATGTATGCCCAGCTTGCAGATGCCGACCTGGCTTATGGCAAAATGGCGCGTGACCTGCTGGGCGGTATTGCCCCCGGATTGATTGGATTATTCATTTCGTGTATGCTCGCTTCCGTTATGAGCACATGTGATTCGCTTATGGTCGTGGCTTCGGCGTTGTTTACCGAAAACATCTACAAAAAATTCTTTGTGGTGGGCAAAGCCGATAAACATTACACCCTCATCGGCCGTATCGCATCCACCCTGGTTGTGTTCTTAGGCATCTTTGTTGCCTTCAACCTGGAAAGCGTCGTAAAGGGCCTGGAATTTTACTGGATGGTATCAGCCCTTATGGGAATTGCCTTTTGGATTGGGCTTTACTGGCGCCGGGCAACGGTAGCCGGGGCCTGGGCCGCAACCCTGACCAGTTTGGGCGTATTTCTTTTCACCAGCACAGAACCCCTGGGCGTTATCCCCTGGGATTTCAGTGCGCGCTTTGCCGAGAAGCTTCCGGCGTTTATGCTGTGGGAGGGCAAGCTCTATCTGCCCTGGCAGATGATTATTTATTTGAGTGCCGGCTTTGTAGTTCTGGTTGTGGTCAGCTTGTTTACAAAAAAGGTCCCGGCGGAAAACTTAGACCGGTTTTATGCCTGTTTGCGGACGCCTATCGGCCCGGATGAGCCGGAGACCGAGCCGTTTACGCTCCCGACAGGTGTGGAACCGGCTCCGAGACAAGTGCTTATAGACCACCCCGATTTTGAAATACCAAGGCCCACTATGGTTGGTATTTTAGGATTCCTCGCTGCATGGGCGGGTGTGGCTATATTGATTGGTGCGGTTTATTGGATAATCGGATGATAGCTTGTCCGAAAAGGCAGAAATCAGATGGCAGAAATCAGATAACAGAAGTCAGAAATCAGATTTTTCTGTCTTCTAATTCAATTTTGCAGAAGGCTTATTCATTTAGAAAAGGAGTTTGGTTATGAAACGAAATGCCATTTTATTCATATTATCTCTTTGCCTGTTGACGGTGTTGTTTTCCTGTGCCGAGAAAGAGGAAGGAAAACTGACAGATGCCACTGCCGGCGGTAACTTTAAGCTTATGATTCTCAATCCGGGACATTATCACGCGGCCCTGGTGCAGAAAAGTATGTACGACCAAATTGCTCCCATCGTCCATGTTTATGCCCCGGCCGGCCCCGAGGTGCAGGAATATCTAAAGCGCATCGAGAGTTTCAATACTCGCCCGGAGAATCCCACCAATTGGCAGGAAGAAGTATATACCGGAGATGACTACCTCGAAAAGATGCTCACTGAAAAGCCCGGCAACGTCGTTGTTATGTCCGGCAACAACCAGAAAAAAACTGAGTACATCAAGTCCGCCGTCGATGCCGGCCTTAATGTTTTTTGTGATAAGCCGATGTGCATTGATGCGGAGGGTTTCAAGCTTTTGGAGCAGGCCTTTGCCGCGGCAGAGAAAAACGGCGTATTGCTTTACGATATTATGACTGAACGTTTCAATATCCTCTGCATCTTACAGAAAATGTTAGTGCTTAATAAGGATGTGTCCGGAGAATTGGAAAAAGGCTCCGTGGATGAGCCGGCGGTCGTGAAGGAAAGTGTACACCATTTCTTCAAATACGTCTCCGGCACACCCATCAAACGACCGACCTGGTATTTTGATACCGCCCAGCAGGGCGAGGGACTGGTGGACGTGACAACGCACCTGATAGACCTGATGATGTGGACGTGTTTCCCTGATGAGCCAGTCGATTACCAAAAAGATGTCGCGGTGATACAAGCCCAGCGTTGGCCGACAATGCTCACACGGCAGCAGTACGAGAAGGTAACAAGGGCGCCGGACTTTCCGGATTTTCTGAAAGGCGAATTAAATAACGAGGGAGTCCTGCCCTATTACGCCAATGGAGAAATGATTTATACAATGAAAGGCGTGCACGTGAAGCTGGCAGTGACCTGGAATTTCCAGGCCCCGCAGGGCGGTGGTGACACTCATCATTCGCTGTTCAGGGGCACTAAAGCGAATGTCATCATCCGGCAGGGTAAAGAACAGAACTATCGGCCGGAGCTTTACGTGGAGCCGGCCCCGGGCGCCAATGCCGAGGAGCTGGCGGCATCTCTGAAAAAGGCTCTGGCCGAGCTGCAAAGTAAGTACCCCGGCTTAACATTGAAACGACAGGCAAATTCCTGGCAGGTGCTGATACCTGATGAGCATCGAATCGGGCACGAGGCCCACTTTCGAATAGTTACCGAAAAGTACCTGCAATACTTAGCAGATGGAAAGCTGCCCGAGTGGGAGGTGCCCAATATGATAGCGAAATATTACATTACCACCAGGGCGCTGCAGTTAGCGCAGCAATGAAAGGACGGGTAATTGGTGAGTGGTGAGTAGTGAGTAGAAAACCATTTAACCAATTAACCAAAATGAGTTCTGCAAAATTGAGGTTAGGCATACTTTGAAAAGAAAAAAATCGT
>CAZLIO010000291.1:0-5336 GCA_964559025.1 uncultured Pirellulales bacterium
GCCAATTGCGGATTCATCGAGCATCTTACCACGACTCCACTTCGCCAATAAATCTAATCGGTCGTCGACCTCCAGCAGCCACGTCCGTCCCTCAATCCATTCGCTCAATTCCCCGCAACTACCGAGCTTGTCGTCCACGAAAGTTGCATAAATATCTCTAACCGCACTTTCATCCCCGAATCGAATCTTTGCCCCCCGCCGGATAAATTTCTGCCAGAGCGCTCCGGCCTTTGCCGCCGCGGGATTGACCTGAAGCTGAAAAGGCCCCTGAAAACCGACCCGATATAACAAATTACGAAACAGCCGCGAAAAACCCGATGGCGGTATAAGAATCTTCATCGCATAGGCTCGACCAATCTCAAGCCCCTCTATCGTCCCCTCAATCCCTGCAATTTTTACGTAATATACCTGCCCTGCAAATCCCCCACCTACAAATTTCTCGACGACCAGACGAACTCGTGCTGTGTCAGCCTGCCCGAAGCCGCTTATATCATAAGTAAGCTCAGTGCCGGCATCGTAACGACCGATTCGCATCGGACGATACAGTTTTGCTGCGCGAAATTCGGCCTCAAGCTTCTTGCATATTTCAACGTTATATTCTACCGCCATTGTTGCTTTCTAATCCGTCAAAAACAGCACATTAGCCGCCCATCCAGAATAGGATGATAATCAGCAGAACAATCGCTGCAAACACGCCTGCCATTAAATCATCGGCCAGTATGCCCCAGCCCTTTGGGAGCTTTTCGAGTTTTCGTATCGGCCAGGGCTTGGCAATATCGAACAATCTGAACAGCAGGAAGCCGCCGGATGTAATAATGCAGATTTCTCCGGTCGTAAGTATTACCGGAGTGAAGAACGGGATGACCAAAAAGGTAACCGCCTGGCCGGCCAGCTCGTCGGCAACAACTTCGCGTGGGTCGGTGTTGCCGGTTGCTGCAATTACCGCAGGGGCAAATTTAACGCAAATAAAAGAGCCGGCTACAGTTAGGGCCGCCATTACTATTGTTATCGAGGGGCCGGATAAATGAAACTGACACATCAGGGCAAAGATAATCACCACCGGCAGCGAACCCCACGTCCCCGGGGCCAGAGGCAGACGACCAAGACCAAAACAAGATGTGAGAAGTCTTTTCATAATCAGGGAAAGGTAACTAAAAGATAAAAATTAGTCAAAGGTTACTTTGTATTTAGACCTTTGTGTTTCGTTCAAAAATTGCTTGATACTTTCGCCTTCGCTGAAGCTACGGCGGACAAGCGATACTCGCTTTCATTGCGAGGCAAGATCCCTCCCATTCGACTACGCTCAGGACAGGCTCTATAATTAGAGCTAACTGCACAAATGAGTCGAAAAAAGTCCTCGATTCTCGATGCGGGATTTTCGTAACTCGATGTGGGAAGGTAAGTTAAAAAATTTTCAAAAAATTCAAATTTTGTTCTGAGGCATCAGCGTTTTTGATTGAAAAATTGCGGATATTCTACCTATTTTAACGCGCAAAATGGTTTACCCCGTGAGATATGCCCGAGGAATTTTTAATCAACATTTTACTGCCCGTGAACGGCTATTGGGTAAGCAGAAAAAGGATGATTCCGTGCATGAATTGTGGTTTTGGGTTGAAACACGAATTAGGAGGAATTTAGAAGCGTCAAAAGAGAACGAAAAGAATAAAGAGAAAAGTGAGCAATGAATCGACGTATGCTTTATTGTCTGGAAAAAGCTAAAAAAGTGTTGAAGTGGTTTTTGCAGATTGTATAATTCAGGCATTGTGTGGATTCTGAGGATTGTTTTCTTACTCTTGGGATGGGCTGCTTTTTAATGATGTTTTGTATAATCGACCGATAATCATTTATAACTCTAATTCTCTGTTTAGACAAGGCATAGAGAATTTAAGGCAATTAAATTTCAAGAAAAGCGGAGGAAATATATGAGCGATCCTTGGCAAGATTGGATCCCAGGCGTGTTGTCTAAGGAACAGGTCCAAGAGTTATGCAAAGAGGAAGATATTACAAATGTAAAGAACTGGAATAGCAAGAAGAAGGGGGAAAATCCAGTTGACCATTCGTCTATCGATTTAACCTTATCAAAGGAAGGGTATGAAATGGTCAATGGGTCGATAAAGCCAACTAAACAAGATGCGTATAAAAGAACGATTCTTGACAACCCTGATTATGCTAAAGTTCATGATGCAGAGAGTGATGGTATATTTCTTTTAGAAAAGAAACACACATATGTATTTGCTCTAAATGAAAAACTTGACGGACGAAAGTTAAAAAATAGCCCGATTTATGGCCGAGCGACTGCTAAGAGTTCGGTTGGGAGGGTTGATGTATTATGCCGTTTGATTGTGGATAAAATGGATCACTACGAGTATTTTGACCCAGATAAATTGCCTGAAAAGCATGTTGAAATGTTTTTGGAAATAACTCCTATCACTTTCAATGTAAGAATCCGGGAGGGAGAGCCTTTGTCACAGCTTCGCTTATTTTATTACCCCCCAGATATCTCCCGTATGAAAGGGAAAGAATTATACAGATGCCTTTTGCATCGTCAGGAGAGTGTGGAGGACGAGACACTTTCGGTTGATCTCTCAGGAACGGAAGTTTTTAAGAAGGACAAAAGCGTTTATAGGAATAACATTGCTGCCTTTAAAGGGAAGGTAGAACAGGACATCCCCATAGATTTATGGAAACATGAGGAAACAAACAGACCGAATCCGAATGATTATTGGGAGTGCATAGAAGCAAATAAAAAGAAAACGTTGATAGTTGAAAAGAATCATATTAATAATTTAAGAACCAAAGAAAGACTTTGCATACCAGAAGGAATCGCTGTATATTGTCGTGCGATTGATGAAGCGATTGGCGAAATGCGTATACATTATGCTGGATTTGCGCATCCTTTTTTTGGCAAAGACCGAAAAGACAAAAAGGAAGGTACTCCTCTGATATTTGAGGTTCGCGGGCACAATATTAATGTCAATTTAGTAGACGATGAAAGATTAGCAAGGCTGGCGTTTTATAGAATGTCAAAAGATTGCAAAAAGCCAGATCCAGAGGATTGTAAAAAGGATGAGGAAGAGGATGATTATAACGAACAAGAGTTGCGATTGTCGAAATTCTTCCAACCTTGGGGAAGTTCAAGTTAGTTAACGTCGTGTTTATTATATGGTAAGTAGATGGAGAAGATGAGAGACTTGTTTTCCCAAAAAGGCAATTTCCAAGTTGTCAGGCTATCCGAGGCCGATGCGCTTGCGGGCAGCGACCATTTGGAGAAATTGCGGGAGTTGGTATTAGAAAACGAGCCGATGTATCCGAATATTAAGAAGTGGTTTGACGAAAAAGTTATGGCGGGTTTGAAGGTTTCAGAAAGAATCGGGTATATTGGCTACCTTGATGAGAAGCCTGCGGTTTCTGCGGTGGTAAAGCGAGGAGAGGATGCTAAGTTTTGCCACCTTCGAATAAAAAAGGAACTTCAGGATATTCATCTCGGAGAGGCCTTTTTCACCTTGATGGGTTTGGAAGTAAGGCGCTTCGCGAAAGATGTACATTTTACACTTCCAGAGAGCGTGTGGGAGAAAGAAAAGGAATTCTTTAAGTCATTTGGTTTTATTGACGCGATTAAGGCAGGACATCAATATAGACTATTCGAGGACGAGCTTAGATGTTCCTCGGATTTCGAGAATTTTTGGTCAGCTATTTTGGAAAAATTTCCTAAGACTGCGCGGGCCTTTTTTATGAATGGACATTCGCTCGACAGCAAACTTGTAATGAGTATTAGGGGGGAAAACGCAAGGAAAGTCGTGGCCGGGAAGAAAAAGGTCGAGATCAGAAGAAGGTTTTCAAAGAAGTGGACAGGGTGTAAGGTTAGTATATATGCTTCGGGACGTGAACGATGTCTTGTCGGAGAAGCATCAATAAGCAGAGTAGTTGTTGATGATCCTGAAAAAATTTGGGAAAGGTTCCATGAGGAGATTGGATGTACGAGAGCAGAGTTTGATAACTATACGCGGCCCCTGGGCGAGATTTATGCTATTGTGTTGGAAGATGCGATACCCTATCGAAAAAGCGTTTCTTTGCGGGAGGTTTCGAATTTGACTCGAAAGGAGTTACAGCCACCACAGACTTACTACGATCTCAGCAAGAATAAAAATTGGGCGGAAGCCGTCTCCATGGGTGCCCTCTTGCAAAGTGCCCTTGCATCCCAAGGTTCAGTCTTAGTGTAAAGTCGGTTCACCCATTTCAACGTTATCAGCCGTTTCCGGCTGGATTTCTCTGAAACCAATGCGCTTTTTGAAAAATGGCATTTGACAAACCAGCCGCAAAGTGGATACTATTCGTTTTTCAGAACTATTACATTCCCCGATGACGCTATGGGTAGTAAGTGTGAGCGAAGAATTTAAGCATAATGTTATCGCAATCGTTTATGATTTTGACGGGACGCTGACTCCCCAGCCAATGCAGGAATACACCGTTTTGCCGGAAATCGGCATCAAGGACGGAAAGAAGTTTTGGAAGCAGGTAAACCAGGAGTCTGCGCAAACGAATGGTGAAGGAATCGTAGCCTATATGCGTTTGATGCTTGAAAAATCCAAGTCCAGACATTTTCCAGTCACTGCCGAGATGCTGAGAGAATCGGCTAAAAAGATCAATTATTTCCCGGGTGTTCAAACTTATTTTAAGCGAATAAATGACTATATTAAAAAGCAATTTGGCCGCGGCATAGAAGTCAGGCATTACGTAATTTCAGCGGGCTTAAAAGAGATAATCACAGGGGCGAGTATAGCCAGGTATTTTTATAAAGTATTTGCTTCAGAATATTATTACAACGAGTATGGAGCGGCAACTTTCCCAAATGTAGTAGTGAACGACACACTAAAAACTCAGTTCATTTTCAGAATTAATAAAGGCAAAGAGAACTTGAATGAAAACATTAATCTTCATATGCCTATGCACCTGCGGCCCATACCTTTTCAGAACATCCTGTATATCGGCGATGGGCTGACAGATGTTCCATGTATGACGGTAATTAGAAAAAATGGCGGGTATGCTATTGCGGTTTATAAGCCTTACAGCTCTCGGGGTAAGCAGATATGCAAGCAGTTATTGAAAGCCGAAAGAGTGAATTTTATTGCTCAGGCGGATTATAAGAGTGGAACTGAGCTTGACCGCTTGATAAAGTTATTGTTAGGGGTTATTGTTGAAGGGATTCGATATGAGAGAGAATCCTTTAGGCAGTCAAAGAAGTATAGCTCATAAACAGAACAACAGCAATGAGGTACCGAGCTCCTGCACAACTTCATGCAAGATTATAACGATTTCGGCCATTACAGGCCGGGCAA
>CAZLIO010000292.1:0-5328 GCA_964559025.1 uncultured Pirellulales bacterium
ATGAACGGTCCTTTACGGCGAACGATACGGGAGCCTTATCGTACTGGACACAAACCATCATTGCTCCGCGGGCAATATAAGCGCCGATGGTCTGGGTACGTTGTAAGCATCCCTGAGCAAAAAATGCGTCCTCATTTTTGAAGTTGGCCGAACGACGACGCTGGGGATAGCGATATTGGCGATACCGTTCTATGTTATTATTGCCCCAAAGCCTCATGGTACGCAACTGGCTGCGGAACTGTTTGCTGGCGTGGGCCGGAACCGAGCCAAAATTAATACCACTATCATTACCGAAGAGAGCATAACCGTTTAGAATCGGAGCATCGGAGTCATTAACGATATTGACGATGGCCTCATTACCATTGCGCTCAACCTGAGCATCGAAAGGCAACTGCTCCAGGGGTGACTCATTAAACAGGCACTGGATGGTCCATATATTGATGGGCAGAGAATATGGCAGGTTTCCACCATCGTGCTGAAAACAACAAATTTTTCTACCGCCGACTTCACGGTTATAGGCCCAGATGGATTGCTGGGTGGGAGCGATGCCGGACCACCATTGATTATCCTTCAAGCCTTTGAACTCGTAGTCGTCGCTGTAAGGCGCAAACAAACCGCAATAATCAGTGGACTAGGTTTGGTTGCTACTCTCGATTCCGTCCAAAACGGAAACCACCCTTAACTGCATTTTACCTCCGCGCAGGGCCTGAACCCCGTAATAGGCGCCAACGGTAAACAGGATAATCCAGAAAGCGCAGGTCAGCCAGGTCAAAGGAAGACGACCTCTGCGCTTCAGCATTTTATAGTCCACAGGTCCTAATAAAACAGCCAGAGTAATCAGCAAAAGTATCACCCACCAGATACTCAAAGGACGCATTTCAGAAATATTGTAAAGGTATTCCATAACCGCGTTGTTTGCAGCCTGTGCCTGGCCAACTTCGTATCGACGTTGAGGCTGTTGATTGCGAGAGTTATCAACGATACTTTCGGCATTTTCCACGAATCTAATACTACGTGACGACGGCATTGCGTAACGTTCATACTCACTACGTGGCATTGGCATTGCGGAACGTCCAGAGCGACTACTAACCCTACCCCCCCTGTTGTCACGTGGTAGAATTGGCCGTTCTATCCTAACAGGCGCAGTGTGAGCATCTTCCAGAATTGCTGTAATGCGGCCAACCCAGAACCTGGTGGAATTTGCCCTTTGTTTATAAGCCATGGTGGAAGGGTCAAAAGCTAATACGCCCACGCGACCAAAGCCTGTATATCCGGTGCCGAACAGAAATTCGCCGGCGTTATAAGTTTCTGTTTCATAAAAGCGAGCCCCAGGTTTGGACACCAGTGGCCAGCACGTAACAGTTTCCGGCTCGTCGGGTATCAGTCTAAATTTTTCGAAGGTTTCCGTGGGCACAGTAATTTGCTTCACGTTCTGTAATTCAAAAGGTAATAACTGAACAATGGGATTCTTGGCGGACAGCGGATGACTTCCAAGCACAAGCAGTAACTTGCCTCCATTGGAGACCCATTGAGCGATCGCATTCAACTGGCGTTGATTAAACAGGTTCCAGTCGGGGTCATAGAGGATGAGCAGGTCAAGAGAAACAAAGCCGGTCCAGTCCCAGGGAACCATTCGTGGCAGCTTATCTCCGAGATACACCTTTCCCCGACCCCTTTGAGATTGACAGATGGACTGTTGAGATAGCCGTAACAGGCCGAATTTTCCGCGGCCGACAAGCCCAATTAACAAGTCATTTTCATGAACTACCGTCAGTAAACGATTTCTCGTGGAAAGGTTCCAAAGATTAAAGTCATAATCCCAGCGTGTTCGGCCCGGCTCGTCGCTGAGTCTCACACCGCATTTATCAGCAGTAAATGCCAGCTTCGTCACAAGTGGCAGATGCAGTGGAACATCCGGCTTAAGGACAAAGGTATGAACAATATCCAGGGTATTCAAACCGTCCTGTTGAGCGGAGATGGTTACAGAACCGGCAAAGGGCTCGGTAAGTGTGCTGGCGATGCCGATTTCCACCGGCGTCCACTCCATAGGACGATAGTAATTACCCCACCCGAAGAAAAAATCAACGTTGAAAGGTGAGTCTGAGTCCAACGAGGCAGAAACCACAACAGGCAAAGCAAGAACAACCAATATAATTAGTGAAACGCGTAACATTTGTAACCCTCGCCGCATACGAAACTTATGCACTAAATTCTAACTTTAGGATTATATATTAACCATTCCAGGCACGCAAGGACTAAGGCCAGGCCCACAAGAAACGGCCACAACGGAAGATTTGCCCGACTCAGGGCACGCTCCTGAGCTTCCACCGGCTGGCCTGCGAAGACAATCTCCCGAAGGGGCTCGATATTGCTTTCCTGTGTATCAAGCAGATTGATGGCAAAAAGTCTAATGGCTCCAGCCGGTACGCTTAAGTTGTACACGCCGACCCGACTGGTGCCGGGGAAACGGATGGAACCAGAAGAATTGGATTTGATTTCCATACCGGAAAAATCCGGCCCATTGATTCGAGCCGAAATTTCGGGCTTCAGACCCTCAACAATAATGGGCTGGCCAACTTCCAGGTTAAGCTCCTGCTTTCGTCCAACCTGCATACCAAGAAAGTTGGCAGCGTTATAACAGAACAGAACAAAGCCAGGTTCAAACGGCCAGTTGGTCTGAAGAATATCGAACCCGGCGAGCAGAAAGACACTGCCGTTTCGCCGCACCATTGCCAGGGCCGGTGTCTCATTGAACTCGGCGAGAACTTCCGCATCACGAGGCAAGGTCATTTTATAACACTTCGCAGCGAATAAGTTCGTAAGATTGACATATTCCAATACCGGGTGCTTCGGCCTCGAATCTACCATAATCTGGTTTTCGAGCTGTTGAGGAACTGACACATCGATATCATCCGGCGGACGACCAAAAATAAGGTACCGGCACTTGGGCAGTTGAGCGGGCAGATGGCTATCAAGCACAATAACATCATAAGGCTGCTCAACACTCAGAGCAGAATGGTCCATCGCATCAAATTCAGCCGGTGAATGAACTTCAAGCCGAGCAACCGGACAAGACTGTAGTGCCGATTCGAGCACCACGTTGCCGGCAGTAACAAGCAGGACCGAAAGCTTTTTAGGGGGTGATAAAATGGCCCATGCGGCATCATCACAAGGTAAAGAATCCGGCTGGGACCCCGCCTCGCGAGAACCCTGTAACTTTCTTACTTCAAGTATCCCTGCCTCAGCGTACGATAAAGAAAAATTCACTGCCAACTTACCGGGCTGGACGACATCCGAGCCGCTGTCTGTCTTTTGTGGAGGAACCGTCACCGACCTTAGCGCACGGACATCATTGTTTATACTGATCTGGACATCACAGGTTATTCCTTCAGCACCGTAATTAGCCAACGTGGCGAAAACATTTATCTCATCGGGTTTTTCGTAGGACCTTCGCGCCTGCATAGCGATTATGCCGACATTCTCCCGGGATTCGCCTATGCAGTGAAAGATCAATTCATCGGAACTAACCACAATCTGCTCTAAATCGCGGATTTGCCCATCGCTGAATAGTACGAGCTGGGCCGGCTCTTCGGCGCTTAGGAAGTCGGCCTCCACACCGGGCGACTGAGCAAAGGCGCGGGCAACTACAACCGCCTCGCCCAAAGAAGAGTCGCCGTCACTCGGTGTTATCGCCTCTATAGCCAGGTTCAATTGGCGCTTATCTGAGGTAAAATTACACATTACCTTGGCATGATTGTCAAAAGCTATGACCATTGTCTGGTCGCAGTCACCACGTAAGGAAAAGAAGGCCTTGCTGCGCAGCGACTCAACGAATACTTTCGCCTGTTCTTTGGCTGCATCCAGACGGGTCGGCTGGATATCGGTAGCGTTCATGCTTGCGGACCTGTCAATCAGCAATACGTATCGTCGGCCCGGACCAGCGAGCAGCGACAGTATAGGCCCCGCCACAGCAACCAAAATTGCCAGCAACATCAGTAACTGCAACAACAGCAGGATGTTGTGTCTTATCCTTTGAAACGGAACATTGACCTGCAGGTCCTGCACAGCTCGTTTCCACAGCAGCGTGCTCGAGACAATCTGCTCGCGGCGTTTAAGCTTGAGGAAATACAGCAGCAACAGCAGCGGCACAGATACCGCAGCGGCATAAACAGCTGTCAAAGGTGTCAGCCATTCCATAAATTCACACTCCCGGTAAAAAAAACCTGGTTTGCTCCCATTAACGAAGCAGCCGAATTCGCCGCAGATAGTTCAGCACTAATGACTCCACTGAATCAGCCGAATTGGCAAGCACATAAACCGCCCCGCGATGCCCGCAGAAATCCTTTAATTCGTTACAATAGGCGGTAAGGTTTCGCTTATAGTACTTCAACAGTGCGGAACTTATGGTAATCTCTGCGGCGTCGGCGTCTTCAATATCAAGCAGTTTCAAGTCACCGGTAAACCTGGGCGAAAGCTCTGGGCGACAGAGCACCTGGATAGCATACAGGTCGTACTGTTTGCCAATCAGTCGGCGCAGCCCGGAGTCATAGCCCTCTTTAAACAAAAAGTCGCTTAGTACAATCATCACACCGGAGCCGATGCGCCCGGCAACTAATTGCCGGCACGCATTATCGAAATGCGACAGCCCTTCGCAGTCGGTAGTCAAAAGGTATTCTGCCATCTTGTGCAGGTAGTTACGGCCACGCATATTGGCCAACTGACCCTTTATGCCATCAGCAAAAAAGCTGATAGTTACTCGATTGTTGTTAACCAAGCTCACATAACCAAGAGCAGCCATGAGTTTCTTGATAAAAAGTTCCTTCGAAGGCTCTCCCAAAGTCATCGAGGCACTGGCATCTGCTACTATATGAACTGTAAGGTCCTGTTCTTCGAGGAAAAGTTTGAGGAACAATTGCTCTAATCGGCCATAAATATTCCAGTCCACAAAACGCAAATCATCGCCTGCGACGTAAGGACGATGGTCGGCAAATTCCACACTCTGACCGCGGCGTTTGGAACGCCGTTCGCCCTGAAGCTTACCCTGGAGAATCTTGCGGCTCATAACATCAAGCGAATCCAGCCGATTCATAAAATTCGGGTCGAGCAAATCCGTCAGTCGCTTTCGTGAATTTGTCATTTTAGTACTGTCCATGCTTATGGTACATCAAGTTTTTGCTCCATGGTTTTAGGAGTACTTTCCAGTATATGTTCAAGCACATCATCGGTTTTTATTCCTTCAGCCTGACCTTCGAAGTTCAGTAGAATACGATGACGCATAGCCGGCAGCACTGAGGCCGCAATGTCACTGAAACTAACGTGATAACGTTC
>CAZLIO010000293.1:0-5322 GCA_964559025.1 uncultured Pirellulales bacterium
TCCGGTAGCCGGCGGTTCAGGTACGATGTACTTCGATGATATTCGGCTGTATCCTCCGCCACCATAAGAGCCTGAACCGGCACCTTAAGCTTGACATCAGCGACCACCGGCAGAGCCGATGGTCGCTGATTTACTTTTCATTCGGACTCGAGCAGCACGATGTCGTAGTGCTTGAGCATAGGAACCGTCATGGAGATGCGATTCTTGCGTTTGGATATTCTCAACTTCCTCCCATTAGTTAGCAAACGTACGGCCTTGATTGGTTTAACGGGTGTGATGCTTATCCGGATGTCGTCAACGGGAATGGGGGCGTGCAGGGCATTATTGAGCTGTCCCGAATGATTAAACAGGCCGACCCATTCAAACGTGCCATCCCGTGAGGTCCGGTGGGTTACTTCCACAAGCGGGGACGTCTTGACTTCTAACCGGCGCTCGAGGTCGAGTACATTATCGATAGCGCCCATAACCAGGTTGGCGTGGCCCTGATGGCACTGTGTTTGGTAGTGCGTGCCAATATCAAACGTGAAGCATGCAACTGCACCCTTGCCATACTTATGATAGAGTAGGGCCGGATGGTCAGACACATGCCGATAGTAGCACTTCTCCGGCGGACCAAACATATCCTGCGGGATAAGTCTCAATAGTCCTTCAACGTCACCTTCCGTTTTATACACATTGAAAGAACCGCTAAGAAAAACCAGATCAAGCTTGTCCAGCACAGGGCGATCGAAACGCCTGCGGTCTTCCGGACGAATCCGGATGTAGGACCCCTTTTCTGTGGGGCGCGTTGATTCAAGCGTCACTGGGCCGATGCACTGAAGGGCCTTCGGGACTTTCTGAGTAATTAAGAGTTTACCGCCGTTTTTCACATAACTGTCCAGTACTTTGCACTGGTCCGAATCAAGCCGGCCTGCATCCGGTACAATGACCAGGAAATAATCGGCCAATGGTTCGACAGGCTCACCATCCTGAGCGAAGTCGAAGGACTGCTCGGAATTGATTTGCGTAAACGCGAATGGAACCTGATTCTCATAAAGAATCTGCATCAGGCCCTGGCATTCCGAGTCTCCACGTCGTACCAATGCAATCTGAGCGGCCGATTTCGTGTTTATTAACCACCGCTCATTGTCCTTATGAAAATTGTAGAGACCGGCAGCCAAATCCAGTCCGGTGCGGTCCTCTTGCCTTTGCAAGGGGCCAATACAGTAGAAATCAAGCCAGGCACCATTGACCATCTGCTGCCACAGTCGTCGGGCCGTCAAATAGCCAGAGACCGCAGCGTGGCGATAAGGAATACGTATGAAATGGACAGCCGCACAGGCAAGCTGCCGTTCACCACAGGTCAGCAGCGTCCACTTGGCCAGCTCAGTATCATGATAAGGCCCCTGGCCCAAAGGCCGATTCGACTCCTTTCGAATGACATCCACGCCGGCCGATGTATAGGTGCAGATCGCCAGGTCCGGGCGTTTAGCCTTGAGAAACTCGTTGACCCGTCTAAACTGTCTGTCAGTCATCATTCGAGTAAACTCACCATACTTTCTGTACGCAGGGTTGTTTCTGTTCGCCGTCCGCGGCAGCTCCATATTAGCGAATTCCTTGAACAGCCGTTTGCAGTTATCGCATTGACACAAGCCATGATAGTTCCCGCTATAGTCGCTGGTTGTGTAGCCAATCATATTGAAGAACACACCATCCAGCGGATATCGGTCGAGTGCTTCGCCCAGGATTTTGAACATATACTCCTGCTGATAGCCGCCGCTGACACAGGTGTGGACCTGACCGTTGTAGTTGACGTTCCTGCCCTTTTCACTAATATAGAGCCATTCAGGGTGTTTGGCTGCGAACTCCTCGTTGATTTTACTGAAATCGAAACGGCCAATCACACGAATGCCTTCTCCGTGAAGGCGACTCAGCACAGTACCGAGAAAGTCTCCCTCCATGAAGGTGTTACGCCAGTGATTCTCCAGGTCCGTAGGATAGTTGGCGACAATACCCCCCACGTTGAATAAGACTACATTGGCCCCAAAGTCTTTGACCTCCTGCACGTACTTTTCAATATCCATAGTGGCGTCGATTTCACGCAAGTTTGTCTGGAGCATACGCTGTTGCTGGAGCCACCACTTGTCTTGACTCGGCTGTTCAGCCCAAGCTGACGACCAAAGCCGGCACACCATTATCGGCAAAACAATTGCCCACATCCACCTTCTCATGTTAGAAGGCCGGCAACGCCGGCTTTTATCATACCCGCCATCGGCGGGCTTCGATTGCTTGAATGAGTCTTTGGATCGATTCATGTTCAACATTCCTCTGTTAAGGACTGGTAAAGAAATTAGGTTTCGTTTTGGCTCCAGCGAGGACAAGGCTGGCAAGGAAGCAAAACGCAGGCCTACTGGTTGGTAGTCCGAGTTTTGCTGACACCGCCAGCCGAAGCCGCAGCCAGCCAAAAATGGAAGATAATTTATTTACAAGTCCTTAGGCTTTCTTTTAACCGGATACACTTTCCAACTTAAAATACCAGATTTAAAAGTTCGAAATAGGACCGCCGTAGAGCACATTTAAATGATCGATGAGCGGCGTACATCCGGGTGTGAGCCTGATAGTATTTTTGCCCTTCCGGAGCACGACTGCCTTTCTGTCCCAGGCCCACGTGGATTTTCCACCCGTGGTCCATAAGACGATATCCCCTACCTCTTCCCCTGTTATGAGTCCGCCTGTGGCGGTTCGATTTCCATTGACTGTCATCGTGGCCGGATACCGGCCCTGCTCCAGCGTATAGCGTATCTCCAGGATATATATCCCTGCTTGGGGCGCATCGAACGTCCATTCCACCCAGCTCCCATCTGCTGCACCATTGAAATCGAGATAGCCCGTTCCCGTGTATCCGCTGATGCCGGCCGCCTTCTGTGGACCATTAGAGATAGCAGTCTCAGCCTCGAGTATAGTACCGCCTGATGTGGGAGACATTGAGGATAGATGTACACTGCCACCGGCAGTTTTGATATCGTTCAACACTTCCTTCATCAAGCCCCGCCAATCGCAGTAGCCCACACGGTTCGTCCACAAAGGATTTTTGTATTGACCCAGTGCAGTGGAAGCATAAAGGCGCCAGTACTGTGCCGCCTTGGTCAGCTCCTGGATAGCGACATTGCGATGCCGTTGCTTTTGGCTTTTGCGAAAGAGTGCCAGTTCCGTGGCGCCGTGTATCTTGTGCGCGTAGTATTTACCCATATAAGCCATCGCCCTGATGTCCCCCAGTGTCAATCGCAGCTCCTTGCTGCCCCCATGGGCCATTCCGTCCAGAATCCGCAGGGCCTTATCTGCGTGACCGTGAATTTGATTGGATACATCGATCGGTGTGGTACCGGAGACCTCTTGGCCCGTGATAAAGCCGTCAACGTAATCAGGGATGGAAACATAGTCTGTCCCTCCGTGAGGCCCCAGAGAGATAAAGCGGTTGATATCATGAAAGCCGGTTGGCGTTTTGGCCGGGCCCGGTCGGCTCTTGCAGGCCTCGATATACCACTGAAAATCCAGTGACCCCCAGTGAAAGCCGGTGGTCTTGGGATAGACCATGGACGCTTGCTGCCAGGCGGTGAATAAATCATGACCGGAAATATTGGGATACCGCTGCCGGATTATCTTGATAAAACGCTCATTACTCAGATTCGGGTCATAACCGAGACGGCCCCATATCATCCAATGGTACCAGTGCTTCACGATTTCGATTTGCCGCGGCCTCTCAGGCTCGGTGCTCAAAAACTCACGTCCCCAGACATACTGGTCTGAGCCCAGATAGAAACCTCTGGACACGTCATAGGGGATGTTTTGAATAAACTCGCGGACAAAATCGGGGGCACCCCAGCGGAAGTGGTACACGTCATCGTTTCGGAGTGTCCAGATGGTTTTGAGGTCTCCTTCCTCCTGGATATCTTTGACAAAGCCGGGGTGATAAGGCTGCGTGGTCGAACTGTACACATGCGCTTTGGCATATTTGAAGCTGAAGATAAACTCAATGTCCTTACGCTCGATTAAAGGCGCGAACCGTCTGGCTATATCCTTAGCGCCGGTCTGGTGTTGGCGGTGGATGAAAGTGAACTTGCGCCCCGGCTGGACCTTTGCGGCGTCGAGCACACCCTGGGCATAGGTCTTGAACGCCCAGTCCTCTTTTTGCTGGAAAGTGGCTTTCGGCATGTTTTCGCCTGTCGTCAGGCCGATGCCCGCCAAGAGCGGATAGGTAAGGAACATCTGCTTCACGCTTTTGCGGAAATAGTCAATGGTGATTTCGTTGTTGATATTGTCGGTAATGCCATATTTTCCGTCGATCCCATAGTCAAAAATATTCCAGGTAATAAAATAGAAATCAATATTTCGGTCCTTGCCGTAGCGCATTACTTTACGCCAGAAATCAATCTTTTCCTCGATGGTTATCTTCTTTAATGTCTCAAGATTTTCCATAATCTCAGGACTTTGAAAACCTGTCCCATTGCCCGGATAGTATTCCTTCCATTGAACCGTTGAACGTTTCACATCATCCAATGCCACATCAGGATAGTCCGGGACTCTAACCAGGGAAGGGAAGGGATGGAGGTTCCACAAAGAAACGTAGTTATATCGGTAACGTGCCAAATTATCGATATACTCTTTCCAAAAATCAAAGTTCCACATCTCGATAATGTTTTTCTGCGCAGCGTCACAGACATCAGTGTAGCTGGGCGTGCGCACATCCAGGGGAATGTTGAATTTCGTCCCGCGCATGGCCATATAAGGATTATGATCAACATCTTTAATCCCCACCAGGTCATCTATGCGAATAACTTCTGCTAATTCCAATCCCCCGTACATAATACCCGCCGCGTCGGCTCCGACAGCCCAGTAGGTGGTTCGCCCGGCTTTGGAGCTGGTGCGAATACTGTAGCCCTCGCTTCTTAGAGTCCCCGTAGGGCCTGCTCCTTCCGACAGCATCCGGCGCGTGACATCCGTATCTGAGCGTAAAGAAAGAACGATGCGCACACCCTCAGTAACCTGGCCCAGTTGCCTCAGACGGGACTGTCTTACACTATGTCCTTTTGCCCGTAACGCCGTTTGAATGTCTTGAGAAGCAAACACGGCCTGAGGGCTCTTGTCATCGAACAAAAGGGTAATCGATGCAGCCTGCAGCTCAGAAACTGCAAAAGAGAAAAGGAACAGGACCGCAAAGATTCTTCTTCTAATTCCGCCAGAGACATTAAGGCATTCCATATTCATAAATTCTCCTTTCAGCATAAACGATTAAGGCTTCTGCAAAATTGAGGTTAGGCATATATTATTTAAGAAAATCTGTTT
>CAZLIO010000294.1:0-5296 GCA_964559025.1 uncultured Pirellulales bacterium
GGGTTCCCGCAAGGCGGGGTCCCTTCAAGCTTCTATGACAAGCATCGATACGAGCGTCGATACGAGCATCGACAACCTTAAACGATGGCCATGAATATTTTAGGCACTTTAGACACTCCAAACTTTAATTCACTTATTCCACTCACTACTCACTATTCACCATTTGCCATTCACCTGAGTTTAAAGTATCCTGTTGCTATTTGGTTTACGTAATCGCCGATATCCAGTGCTGCCGTCGCGGCCGGCGAGGGCGCATTTAAGACGTGGATAGAGTTTCTCTGTCTTTCTATTCTGAAATCATCAATCAGCTCGCCGTTCGGCCCAAGTGCCTGGGCGCGCACGCCCGTCTTGCCGGGTCGTATATCATTGGCTTCGAGCGAGGGAATAAGTCTTTGCACTTGCTTAAGGAATAGTTTCTTGCAAAAGGCCCTTTTGTATTCACCCAGTCCGTATCTCCAATGCTTCAAAAACATTTTCCAAAGCCCGGGATAAGTCAGGGCATCCCAGGTGTCTCTCAGACTAAAATTAGTTTTGCCGTAACCTTCCCGTTTGAATGAGAAGACGGCATTTGGGCCGCATTCGACTTTGCCGTCAATCATCCGTGTAAAATGAACGCCTAAAAAAGGAAAATCCGGGTCCGGCACCGGATATATCAGGTTTTTGACTTTTTCAGCGGCCTCTTCCGTCAGCTCGTAATAATCGCCACGGAAAGGAACTATCCTTATCGCGGTCTCTATTACGTCCATTTTCGCTATCCTGTCAGATTGAAGTCCCGCACAGTTGATAATATAACTCGCGGCGAAAGCCTTTTGATTTGTTGCGACCTTCGTATAGAAATCGTGCTTGTCAAAGCCTGTTACTTTATGCGAAGTCAGGACCTTATTGCCTTTTCCTTTTTTCACTATTAGCTCAGCTAACTTGTTTGCAACGCGGGCAAAATCAATAACTCCGGTGCACGACACGCGTATCCCTGCGATGCCGGAGCAGAACGGCTCGATTTGTTTGATTTCGTCCGGCCCGATTTTTTCAATGCCTTCTATATTGTTCTCCTTGCCGTTGTGGAAAATCTTTTCGAGATTGGGCAGCTCTTTTGCATCTGTTGCGACGATTATTTTTCCGGAAATTTTGTAAGGGATTCGATATTTTTTAGCGAAAGCAATAAGCTCTTTTCGTCCTCTGGCGCAGGTCTTTGCTTTATTTGAGCCGGGCTTATAGTACAGCCCCGAATGAATAACGCCGGAATTATGACCTGTCTGATGAGCTGCTAACCTGTTTTCTTTTTCCAATACGGCGATGCGAATATCCGGATGACTCAATGTAATCTTGTAGGCCGACGCCAGACCGACAATCCCCCCACCGACTACGACAATATCAAAATCAGTGTTTCCTTTCATTAGCACGAATCCTAAAGTCTCACGTCAAGTTTTCTTCTCTTATACAATAACTGACACCCCCGAGTCCGTCAATCAAGAACCTCGTGTAGCACGGGCTTCCAGCCCCGCCATAAGGCGTCCTGTGGAGTGAAAGACACGGCCAAGATGGCCATGCCACCAAACTGATGAAACTTATGAAATGCGGGATTAGACTTGTACAGAGTGGTGAGTAGTGAGTAGAATAAGTGAACTAAAGTTTGGAGTGCCTAAAGTGACACATAAGTGTCATCCCTTCGGCAAGCTCAGGGCAAGCTCTGAGGCGAAGCCGAAGGATCTGGCCAACGAAAAAGAGATTCTTCACTTCGCTGCGCTGCATTCAGAATGACAGCAAAGCTGTCACTTTAGACACTTTAGCTCACTTTAGGCACTTTCCTGATAAGCGATTAACTACTCACCAATTAATCTTCTAATAGTACATTTCTCCTGACCGGCATCTTCCGTCTGTTACATATCGGGCACAACTTCGGGATAAACCTGACCGGTCGCACTTACTTTGAATACGTAAATAAGTCCTTTTCTTAGCCTTGAATAAACGACGTTCCCATAGATGGCTTCAATGTCGTATTCCTTTAGCTTCTCAGGGTCATTTGCCAGGTCCCAGATATTTGACCAGAACATTTGCCTTTGCTTTATTGGCAATGCTTTAAGCAGGTCGCTGTATCTTTGGGGCTCAGTACCCGGCTGTTCTATTGCAAAGCCCTTTTCCGGCGCCATCTTTTCGCCATAGACCCTCCTCCAGAGATACAGTGCCCTTGTCTTGCCGTCCATAACTATTTTATTCCCGAACTTCACAATCAACGCGTCAAAGTAAATGATGTCACCGGCGATTGTGTATTCTTTCTCCAGAATCGTCTTCAGTTTATCGTCTCTGTCAGTCTCAACAAATTTTATTGTGGTAAGAAGCTGCTCGTTTGTGGTCTCCTGGTTAATTACTTTTGCATAGCCTATTTGTTCCTCGCTTGTAAGATTGGTTATTGCCTGCTTGAGATGTTTGTTCTCAGCCAGAAGCTGGTGTATTGTTTTCGCACCGTAATAAAGACCCCGCCCCAGATAGGCAAGAGGCACAAGACATATTCCAACTACAATATAAACAAGAATCCTTACTTTTTTGCGTTTTTCTGCCATTTATACCTTACTCTCACAGCCACTTACTCGTGCAGAAAAAAATATGGTCTCTAAACTTATCATCGGCTATGTTGCTTTAATCTCTACACTTGATTCAGTGAACAGACTTAAAATACAAAGAATTGAAATGTAAGAGCATTATTTAGTTCAAAGTTAAGAATTCGTAGCTCCCGATTTATCAATAAGGCTACGAATTAAATCTATGAATTCACGAGACTGCTGAAGGCATGTTGAAACGTCCGATGCCTCAAAAGTAGCTGTAGGGATAAAATCCCCCTCCTGTCTGTCATCAAACAATTTTTGATAAAACTTATTCCATTTGGCATCAACTCGGCCGGGTTTGATATAAGTTCGGATAAACTCGGATTTTACCGCTTAATGCCTGGTAAACTGTTTACCGTCTTGCAGCAAAAGCGCCGTGACCGCATAGAAACAGGCATAATACAAACGGTTCACCGCGAAATTCGCATGGCCTGCGTTTAGTTCAAGCTCCGCTGAGGCTAATGACTCCTCAGCTTTTTCCAGCCGAAGCCCAATCAGCGTTTTCTGAGCTTCACTCTCATTCATACTTCACATCCGTCTCTTTCAACTTCGCTGTGAATCAGTGTATGGCGAATTAGTCCATTTGCCCACTCCTGCTCAGATACAACAACTGATGTCAACAAAACATCATTGCAAAGATTAATATCTGCTAATCGGTATGAGATGGCCTGCCGCAATTTGCTGGTAACCGGACAGTGAGTCAGTACAAGAAGGTCTATATCCGAATCCGGTTCGTCTGAACCACGAGCTTTTGAGCCAAACAATATCACTCGCGTTACAGGCAGATCCGACTTGAGAGCTTTTGCTGCTTCAAGTATCGAATATCGCTCTTTCTGTGCCAGTTTTACACTGTCAACCGTTTTCATTAGCCGTCCTTCTCAGGCTACTGAACTATATTCTACCTACCCAAAATACTACAATCCAAAATAAAAATTGTTCCTTATAAATACGGTTGCTCGCTTTCTGCCAAGGTAGTTATTCCTCTTGCATATATGGATAGCGGAAGTTCCGCGGGGGCAGGAAGGTTTCCTTAATTGCGCGCGGCGAAACCCATCGTTCCAGGTTGAGCCAGCTCCCGGCCTTGTCGTTTGTGCCCGATGCCCGTGTTCCACCGAAGGGCTGTTGTGCCACGACCGCGCCGGTTGGCTTGTCGTTAACATAAAAATTACCCGCCGCGTGGCGCAACGTGTTCATCGCCTTGACTATCGCGCCGCGATCCAGAGCAAATATCGAACCGGTCAACGCATAAGGCGATGTCTGGTCGCACAGATCCAGCGTCTGGTCGTATTCGCTTTCCGGATAAACATATAGCGTTAACACAGGTCCGAAAATTTCTTCAACCATCAGCTTAGACTTCGGGTCCTTACTTACAACGACGGTCGGCTCAATGAAGTATCCTGCCGAGTCATCATATCCGCCTCCTATGATAATTTCCATATCGGGCGAATCCTTGGCGTATTCAATATACTCGCTGATGGTATTGAAGGCCTTTTTGTCGATAACCGCCCCCATATAGGTTCTAAAGTCGGTTATGTCGCCCATTTTAATATCGCCGATTTCGCTTAATAACAGCTTTTTTACCTGCGGCCAGGTCGAATCGGGGATATATGCTCGTGAAGCAGCTGAGCACTTCTGACCCTGGTACTCAAACGCTCCTCGCACTAAAGCCGCCACGAGGGCTTCAGTATCGGCGCTTGTGTGCGCGAATATAAAGTTTTTTCCGCCGGTCTCGCCGACGATTCGAGGATACGAAACGTATTTTCGAATGTCTTTACCGACCGCCAGCCAGATTGTTGAAAATACGTATGTGCTTCCGGTGAAGTGGATGCCGCCAAGCCTGACGTCGTCCAGCACCGGTGGGGCAACGACCGGGCCGGGACCCGGCACCATATTTATAACGCCGGGGGGCATACCCGCTTCTTCTAAGATTTTAATAATAATGTACGCCGGCAGTACCGCCGCCGAGGCCGGCTTCCAAACCACCGTATTACCCATCAGAGCCGGCGAGGTTGGAAGATTACCCGCAATCGATGTAAAATTGAACGGCGTCAATGCCAGAACAAATCCATCCAGCGGACGATGCTCCATATAGTTCAATACACCGGCTGTGGACATCGGCTGGTCTCCATATACCTCTTCCATAAAATGGGGGTTGAACCGCCAGAAATCTATCAATTCGCACCCAGAGTCAATTTCCGCCTGGTGCGGTGTCTTGCTCGTATTGAGCATGGTAGCGGCGTTGAGGGTCTGGCGATACTTTCCCGCTAACAGTTCCGCCGCCTTGAGCAGTACGACCGCCCTGGATTCCCAGGGCATCTCGCCCCAGTCTTTCTTGGCCTTTTGGGCCGCATCGACAGCCTTGATAGCAAACTCCGGGTCGGCCTGGTGATACCTGCCTAAGACGTGCCGGTGGTCGTGCGGACAGCGGATATCTGCAAGCTTGCCGTTGCGCACTTCCTCGCCGCCGATTATCATGGGCACTTCCACCTGCTCATTCAGCATCTCTTTGAGCTTAACGGACAATTCAGCACGTTCCGGACTGCCCGGTGCGTATTGTAGGCCTGGTTCATTGACTGGCTGGGGGATGTGAAAAATACCGTTAAACATTTGCGTCTCCTTGTAATAAGTATTTAAGTCTTCTGCAAAATCGAGGTTAGGCATATATTATTTAAGAAAATTTGTTTTTTTGATTTTCT
>CAZLIO010000295.1:0-5286 GCA_964559025.1 uncultured Pirellulales bacterium
CACGCGGAGCGGCTGCAGAACGGAAGATAAAAGGAATTGATTATTTATTATTGACTATTGATTATTGAAGAACGAAAACTCAAACCAATACATGATGTGATATCCGATTATGAGAGTTATTTTGACTTTGGTTGTGATTGGCTTTGTTGTCTTTTGCGGCTGGCTCGTTGTTGAGTCCGGACTTTTTGAGTGCTCGCTGCCAAATTCAGGGCCTTGCATCCTTTTGCAAAGCTCTATAGGTGACAAAAATAGCGGCGATGCGAATGTCCCTGCCGAGGAACCATCGCAGATAGGAGCGGACGATTCTGTTACTTTCGGTGCTGACAGTGCTCCGGCTAAAACCGTTACGCTCGGTGCAGCAAATCCCAAAACCGAGAATGCCGATAACGGTTTTAAGTTCCAGTTGGAATTGAGTTCAAAAGGTGCTGCCATCAGAAAAGTCACCTTTAGTAACGGACCCGATAACCGAGGCTTGGCTACCGGATTCGACGACCGTGATTACAAGGACCCTCAGCCGTTGGTAATTATTTCTCCCATGCTGGAAAGAAACGGCAGGGAAATTTTGTCAATGGCTAATACGAGCCTTGTATTTGTTGAGCAGCAGCTGCAACTGCCTCTGGATAGACTTCACTGGAAAAGCTTCGATGTCATAACCGCAGAGGATGGTTCGCAGACGGCTCGCTTCGAAGCGATAATTAAAATTGTAGGTACAGACGAGCCGGTCTTGAAATTGATTAAAACCTATAAAATCATCCCACGCAGCTATCTTCTGGAATGCAATATAGCCGTGGAAAATCTTAGCGGTATTGAGCAGAAGGTGCGTTTCAATTTAGCCGGGCCGGGCGGACTTGGCAGAGAGGGTGTCAGAGGCGATATGAGAAAAGCCGTGGCCGGCTTTAAAGATTCGCGGGGGCAAATCAGCACTGTAAGACTTGCCAAGAAAGACCTCATCAAAGCAAAGAACCTCAATCGGCTGACAAAACCTGGCGCCAACTTTCTCTGGGTAGCTGCGGTCAATAAATATTTTGCAGCAATAGTAGTTCCTCTGCCGGAAGAGGGTAAAGAGTATTGCGATTGGGTAACGGATAAAACAGGCCGATTTCACAATCCTGATGGAGACAGCAAGGCCGACAGCGGGGATGAAACAATAGGATTGGATTTGAAAATTGCGCCAAATACGCTGACTGCGGCGGGCCAGGTCAATAGCTCAAAGATATATAACTTCCAGTTGTATATTGGGCCCAAGGATAAAAGTCTTTTCGATAAAAACGAGCGGTATCGAGAGCTGGGTTTTGTTCAGACGATAGATTTTATGATGTGCTGCTGCCCAGCCAGCATTATAAAGCCTCTGGCCTTCGGGATATTGGCGATAATGAAATGGATGTACGCCTTTATCGGCAACTACGGCGTAGTAATTATCATATTGGTGTTTTTGATGCGGCTTGCTATGCATCCTATCACGAAAAAGAGCCAGGTCTCGATGAGCAAGATGAGCAAGCTGGCTCCGAAGACCGAGGAGATAAAGAAAAAATACGCCAACAACAAGGCTGAAATGAACAAACAGATGATGGCCCTTTACAGAGAGCAGGGCGCTTCGCCGATTATGGGCTTTCTTCCGATGATGGTTCAAATGCCGATTTGGATTGCTTTGTGGAGCGCGGTTTACGCCAGTATTGAGCTGCGTGGTGCTGCATTTTTGCCGTTTTGGATTACTGACCTTTCGTTACCGGATGCTCTTTATAGATTTCCAACGGCAATAGTCGTGCCTTTGTTGGGCTGGAAAATAGAATCGCTGAACCTGCTGCCGCTTTTGATGGGCGTGGCGTTTTATCTTCAGCAGAAACTAATGCCGTCCCAGGCGGCGGCATCTGCTAACCCACAGGTTGCTCAGCAGCAAAAAATGATGATGATTATGATGCCGTTACTGTTCCCGCTGATGTTATACAAGGCCCCGTCGGGAGTGAATCTGTATATTATGGCAAGTACCTTCGCCGGTGTTTTTGAGCAGTATGTCATTCGCAAACACATCCGGGAAAAGGAACAAGCCGAATCGCAGGGTCTGGTTGCCGCGACGAGCAAGACCGGCGGCAAAGTCAAAAAGAAAAAGCCCAAGCCGTTTTATAAAAATATGTAAGGCAGCCACAACTGTCATTCCTGCGGAAACAGGAATCCAAAAATGACGATATCGTAGATTCCCGCTTGCGCGGGAATGACAAGGGGGATGGCAATGCCGAATGTACGACTTGAATGACACTATTTTAGCTGTCAGTTCTCCAACTTCGGGCGCAAGGGTGATTGTTCGCATAACCGGTCCGGATACAATCGAGACCTGCAAAAAAATATTCGACCCACCGGTCAGTATTAAGCGAAGGACGAAGGACGAGGGACAAGGGACAAGATTGGTAACCGGCAGTGTAACCATCGATAATGAACTCGAAGTTGATGCGCAATTGTACTTATTCTTGGCTCCGCATTCTTATACCGGCGATGATATAGCAGAGATTCATATCCATACAAATCCTGCTGTTACTGAGGTCTTAATAGGTAAGTTATTAGGCAAAGGGCTTCGGATGGCTGGCCCGGGTGAATTCACGGCACGGGCGTATCTGAACGGCAAAATCGATTTGTCCCAGGCCGAGGCGGTGAACGAGATTATCGTAAGCTCCAACGCATTTCAATTAGCCGCCGCTGAGAAACTTCTCAGTGGACGGCTATCCGAGACCACGGCAAAGGTACGCTCGGCGATAATGGATTGTCTTAGCTTAATCGAGGCGGGACTGGATTTCAGCGCAGAAGATATCGAGCTGGAAACCGTAGCGGAAGTAATTGAAAGACTTCTCGGTGTAAAGGAACAGCTTGAGCAGCTTCTTTCCGGGAGTATCAGGTACGAGTCTCTAATTGATTTACCGGCGGTGGGGATTGCCGGTGCTCCCAATGCCGGTAAGAGCAGCCTGCTCAATACACTGCTCGGTAAAGAAAGAAGTATTGTCTCGCACAAGCGTAAAACCACCAGAGATGTGCTGACCGCTATATGTACATTGGCTCATTGTAGATGCGTTCTGTTCGATTGTGCAGGTCTGGTGCTCTGCCCGGACCCCATTAGAGACCCAACAGGAAAAGTCTCTAACGGGGCGGACAATGTCCTCGACGAATTGGCACAACAGGCGGCAATTGAGGCGCTGCGAAACAGCGCTGTGGTTGTATTCTGCGTTGACATATCAAAAGACCCAAGACCCAAAACGCAAGACGCAAGATGCAAGAGTCAAGACTTTGGTTTGTGGGCCGAAGAGATTGGTCTGTGGTCTTTGGTCTGGAGTCTTGGGTCTGTGGGATTGATACCGGTTGCGACAAAGTGCGATTTGGTATCCGAACAGGTGTTATCAAACCGCCTTGCTGAGCTGAATGAATTGTTTGGTCCCGCAGCAAAATCAACCCCCGCAAACCGCTTTTCATCCATCGATAACAAGACCGAGCACAACAAAGAGGATTTTGGTGCGGGATTTTTAGTAACTTCCGCAGAAACCGGCGCCGGCTTAGATTTATTGCGAGAGTCAATCGACAAAAAAATAATCGAGGTGGAACCTGGTTTTAAGACGTCCAAATCAGGCGCTAGCCCACTCTTCGAGAGCACCCAAAGCTCTGTTGGCCTTACCGCTCGGCACCAACAGGCTGTTACTGAGGCAATTGAGAACGTCAGTGAATCCATCGGTGAGCTGAGAGCCGGCAATGATGAGGTTACCGCAATGATGCTGCGGGCCGCTTACCAGGCCGTTTCCGGTATCGAATCCGCCACAGGCGGACACGTCGATGAGCAGATATTGGAGCAGATATTCAGTAGCTTTTGTATAGGTAAATAAGTCGAGCCATCCATTGATTAAGATGTTACAAAACACAATGTATTTAGAGGGTAAAGATATGAATTGCCAAAGGATAATTGCGGTAGTTCTTTGTGTTTATGTTCTCGCTTGCGTGGGGTGCACTGCTGAAGCTAAGAGTCCATTTTATCTTCAGGGCCCAGAGCGGGTTGTCTTCTTCGGCGACAGCATTACACAGAACGGTCGATATGTCGAGTACATTGAAACCTTTTTGCTGACTCGCTTTTGGGAGCATAGATTCGAGATAGTCAATCGTGGTATCAGCAGCGAAACGCTGTCGGGCACGAGTGAAATTGACCACGACCCACCCAGGCCTGATGCGCACGAACGGTTCAGCCGAGACATTACACCACTGAAGCCGGATGTGCTTGTATCATGTTTTGGGATGAATGACGGTAATTATCATCCGTTTAGCGAAGAGTTGTTCGCCAAATATAAAGCAGGAGTTAAACGGTTAGCTAAACGGGCTACCAACGAAGCGAAAACAACGTTAGTGATAATGACACCTCCGCCGTTCGATGCTTATCGCAAAATAACATCAGACCCGGACGCCAGTCATTGGGGTTATAAGTATGCGTTTATCGGCTACGATGATGTTCTTGAGCGTTACAGCCGATGGCTTTTGACGCTTCGCAAGAATGGTTTTGTCGTGGCGGATGTGCACTCTGCGATGAATCGACACCTGGCGGAACGTCGGCAGGAAAAGGTTAGTTTCTACCTGTCCGGCGATGGCGTTCATCCGAACGCTACCGGACACTGGCTTATGGCCCAAACGCTGCTGTTGGCGTGGAATGCCCCGGCAGAGGCCGGCTCGGTGGAGCTTGATGTAAAGACCCGAAGGATTGTCCGGGGCGATGTGAGGGGATTAAAGGTTCGACAAGGCACAATCGAATTCGCCTGGCGAACGTCTCTGCCGATGCCTGTGGACCCGCAGTGGGATGCCGAGTCTATTGCAATGGAGAAAATGGCTGAGCAGTTGAACAGGCATCGGCTGAAAATAACGTCTCTTTCCGATAAATTGTATCGGCTGTTCGCTAACGGGCAAATGGTTAGCGCACTAAGCAGGGAGCAGTTAGCCAAAGGAATTAACCTGCTGGACTACGCTGAATTTCCAACGGTACAGCAAAGCCAGGAGGTGCTTAAGCTTGTACAGCAACGGCAACGGTTGGTGTATAAAACGTGGCGTCAAAGTATAAAATCAATGGATAAAGTTTTACTGGAAACAGCAGTTGAAAAGTCGGCTGAATTGAATGCCAGATCGCGTGAGCTTTGTCAGCCGAAACAAATTACGCTGCGTTTGGTGCCGGTAGTGGTCTGTGATATGTGATTTGAAGAATCGTCGTTGTTTCTGTGACAGCGAAAAAGCCGGGGTGAGACGTCACCAAACTGTCTAACTCCGGCTTTTCACAAT
>CAZLIO010000296.1:0-5285 GCA_964559025.1 uncultured Pirellulales bacterium
CAGTTAAAGTAGCGCCGACTTGTGCATTGATAAGGACAATCACCTATTAATGGCCGGGGCGGATTTAGAATTGAGAATTTAGAATGTAGAATTTAGAAGGGCAGAATTAAGCCCTTCGACTCCGCTCAGGATGAAAAGTTCAGGATGTATTTTGCCATTTTTGGTTTGCGTCCGAGGAGCTCGGTGAAGTGGTGAATTAAAACCGTCTCAATTTCGTTCAGTGTTTTTTCCTGCGATTCGGCTAACAGTTTCAGATTGCTCAGACAATTCGCAGCCGTTTGGGTCAGCCGGAGCTTGTCCGGGAAACTTGCCTCGCAATCTCTGCAAATCAGCCCGTTGGCCAAGCTGCTGAAATAAACTCGATGCTCGATACTCGATGCTCGATGCTCGTATCTCGTTTTGCAATTCACACAGTAACTTAGAATCGGCTGTAGGCCGACTTCCTTCAGCAGCCCTAACTGGAATAATATCAATAATGCCAACATCTGGTGTTTGTCTTTGTTCTCCTGAGCGTTCTGTAAGAACTGCAAAAAGTCATCGAAAAGTTGCGGGTGTGGGTCGTAGTCGTGGGTAAATTTATTCAACAATTCGGCACCGAAAAGGCAGCAATTCATAGTAAATAGATTGTTGCTCAGGCCGGTAAAGCCTGCACCTCCATAGGCGGATTCGAACTCAGTCAGGGTGGCGAGCTTTTCTTTTTTCGAGTCGGCAAAGACAATTTTGCCGTACGAGAATATTTCGATAGGCCCGTCGAATGCCGATTTAGGTCGTTTCGAGCCTTTGGCGATGGCGCTGATTTTGCCGGCCGCCCTGGCAAAAAATGTTACTATCTGAGACGTCTCAGAATAATCAATCGCGCGTATGCAGATAGCGGTATCTTTTGTTAACACTGACTAACACTGACTTTAACACTGACTTTAACACTGATTGATACTGACTTTAACACTGACACCCACCACAGAGGTGGGGGCTAAACACTACACCCTCTGTCCTCTGTTTTCTGTCCTCCGTCCTTTGTCCTCTGTTATCTGTCTTCTGTCTTCTGTATTCTGATGCGTTTTATCCTTCTGGCCTCGGCCGAGGCGATAGTGAATTTCAGATTTTCGTAGTCGAAGTCTTCTCCGGTCTTGGGAATATAACCAAGACGCGAGAAAACAAATCCGCCTATGGTCTCGTAGTCTTCATCTTCGGGCAGATTCAATTCGAGCTGGTCGTTTAGGTCATCGATGTATGTTCTGGCGTCGGCTTCAATAGTGTTTTGGTCTATTTTCTTTATCGGCTCGGGCGGGGTCTCTTCGTATTCATCGGTTATTTCGCCGACAAGCTCTTCGAGAATATCCTCTAAGGTAACGACCCCGGCCGTCCCGCCATATTCATCTAACACTACAGCTATATGCAGTTTTTGATTTTGAAATTCGTGCAGCAGCGCTCGCAGCAGCTTACTTTCAGGGACAAAATAAGCATCTCTGATTTTATCACGTAACTTGAACTCTGTGCCCGTTTTGCCAATTTCGGCCAGCAGGTCCTTTGCATAGACAAGCCCGATTATGTTATCGATATTTTTTTCATAGACCGGAACACGCGTATGGCCGGCCGTGGTGATTGTCTCCAGAACCTTTTGCAAATCAGAGTTGACCTCCACCGCTACAATATCGGTGCGAGGAGTCATAATCTCATCCGCTGTGCTGCTGCTCAGCTCCAGGACATTTTCAATCATCTCCTGCTCTTCTTCATCTAAGACGCCTTCGGTTCTGTGCTGCTCCAGGCCTGTTATAAATTCCTCCTGTTTTTCTTCATGTTGTTCTTCGGGTGTTGTTTCGGTTACGCCTGCCAGGCGCCGGATGAAGCCGTCATATAATCTAAAGATATAAAGAACAGGTGCCGCTGCAATCGAAAATCCCACTAACAGTCTGTACGTTCGGCTCAGGATTTTTTCCCCGGAGTACTTGGCCCAGGCATGAGGAATCGCCAGACTGAATATCGAAAATATTGCCATCGCAACAATGAATGTAAGAAGATAGCTGATTACAGTATCGACCGAGTCTCCCGCTGCTCCGGGACCGGCGAAAACGGCTACCAGCAGAAGCAGTATGCACATGTTGAAGATGAGTCGATATAAAGAGCATGTCAAAATTAGTTTTTCGATGTTTTCCGCTAGTTGCTCGGTGAGCTCTTCAGGAGTTGCCTTTTTATTTACCGCCTTGAACGCTTCCTGCAATTTGACGTGTGAGAATGTTCGCAGAGCAATGGCATTGACGGAAAAGAACAGCGTACCGCCCGCAAGAAAACAAATCAACAACACCGCCAAACCAGCAAAATCCACTTCTTAATATCCTTTCAGTTCTACTAAGAATATCGAATTTCGAAGTTCATTATTCATCATTCAATATTCAATATTCATTTTCTCTTATTATATACCAAACCATAACCAAATTGTTGTAAAATCTCATCCTCCATATCGTGCATTTTCAGGGCCTGGCTCTCTGTGGAATCGTCGAATCCAAGGTGGTGCAGCAGCCCATGTGTTATGTAAAGTGCCAGCTCAGCCTCGCTTGAGTGCCCTCGCAGATTTGCCTGCCTGACGGCCATCTCGCCGTTGACAATCAGCTCGAGTAATTTGGGCGACTGCGGCTCCTCGTCATCGGACAAGTCGAAACTTAAACAATCGGTAGTCGATTTGCTGTTCAGGAACTGATTGTTTAATTTCCGGATTTGGGTGTCGTCAGCTATTGCAATACTAACTGTTGCTTTCGAGAGCTTAAAACGATTGCAGACGGCTTTGACCAATTTTCTAAGTTCTGAAAGACGAACCTCTATATCTTTAAAATCCCCGGCGATGTGAACGGTTATTTCCTGGTCTTGTTTAGCAGAGGCCATGATTGTTAATTGCTTTTTTGCTTGGATTGCTCGGCGTGAGATTTAGTCTCTTCCGGTGCATCCGGCGGTTTGGGATATGCGATTCGACCGTGATAATGTGCCGCAAGAGTTTTTGATATACTTTTCTCTATCTGGCTTAATTCCCGCAGAGACAGGTCGCATTCATCGAATTGGCCGTCCTGCAGACGTCTCATGGCCATAGTGTGCACCACCGCCTCTACTTTTGTCGGCGTTACTTCGGGAAGACTCCTGACGGCACCCTCTATAGTATCGGCTAACATTACAATCGCCGCTTCTTTTATTAAGGGTTTTGGCCCCGGATACCTGAATTCACTCTCGGAAGGCTCATCAGTAGTTTTTCCTTTTGAGTTTTTCGTCTTTAATTTTTTGGCCTCGTGGTAAAAATGTTCTACTAACGTCGTGCCGTGGTGCGTCTCGATAAACTGCCGAAGAACGTTGGGCAAAGCGTATTCCTTGGCCATTTCTATTCCATCTTTAACGTGGCCCACGATAATCAATTGACTCATCGTAGGCGAGAGCTCTTTATGCCGGCTCGCCGAGCCGATTTCATTTTCAATAAAATAGCTTGCCTTGTTGATTTTGCCGATGTCATGGTAGTAAGCACCGACCCTGCACAGAAGACCGTTGCGACCGATTGCCTCGGCGGCAGCCTCGGCAATGGAACCTATCAACAGACTATGACTGAACGTTCCGGGTGCTTCCATAGCAAGTTTTTTCAACAAAGGCTGATTCGCATCGCTATAGTCCAGAAGAGTCATGCTTGTTGCTATATGAAAGATTTTTTCAATTAGCGGAAGCAAACTCTGGATGAGCAGACCAACAATGAAAGTAGCACCCGCGTGATAGCCTGCATTGCTGAAGACATCCGCCAGCGACAGTTTTTGGGCCAAATAGTCCAGACAGGCCAGGGAAAACGCTGTTAGAAATACAATTACCGCTGCCAGGGTGCTCACTTGAAGCAGCTTCATTCTTGTACGGATTTCTCTCAACGAAAAACAGCAGGTAAGAGCCCCGGCAAGCATCGTCAAAAACAGGTTGATATCGGTGAGCTGATATTCGCTAATTGTTCCTGTGGCAAAGCAGCCAAGTAGACAATAAAACATAATCATACCTATCGCAAAACGCTGGTCATAAGCGATTGTCAAGATAATGGCTGCAGTAACAGCGCTTCCGGTGGCACCGGAGGTATGGTTGAACAACAAAGCGGTGACTTTGGTTGCTGCCAACAGCAGAATAAATAAGCCGACCAGTGCAAACGCTCTGGCGTGGTTTATTATTATTCGCTTTTGGTAGTGGTTAATATAGAAAGCCATAGCAAGGCAGATTAGTAATACTATTATCGTTGTTAATATCAGGTCGAAATAATGGACCTGCTGGATCAGCTCTAAAGTTAAAATAGGAACACAGAGCACCACGAAAAGACACCACAGCAGAATCGAGATTAAAGAGTCGGTGTCGAGCAGCAGGCCTAATCGCGAAAAACGCTCAGCAGATATATTCCTGCGCACCTGAATTCGACGCGGACTTATTTTCTTCATAAACGGCATCTGTTTATCCTAATTAGCTTTTGCCTTTTTCTTGTAGGCCTGCACAATATTTTGAACCAGTCGATGTCGCACTATATCTCTCTGGCTTAATTCAATGCAACCTATACCTCTGATTCGGCGCAATAGTTCAATTGCTTCGACCATTCCACTTTTCTGGCCCGGTTCCAGGTCAATCTGTGTTATATCACCTGTTATTATCATTTTCGAGCCATGTCCCAGTCTTGTCAAGACCATTAGCATCTGCAGGGCCGAGGTGTTTTGGGCCTCGTCGCAGATAATAGCTGCTTCGTTTAACGTTCGGCCGCGCATAAAAGCAAGCGGAATTATTTCAATAATATCAAGCTCTATAAATTTTTTCATCTGAGCAAAATCCATCATATCTTCGAGCGCATCAAACAAAGGGCGAAGATACGGATTGACCTTTGCCTGGATATCGCCCGGCAAAAAGCCGAGTTTCTCACCTGCCTCTACTGCGGGACGTGCAAGGACAATCCTCCTAATTTGCTTTGTCTTTAGCATTGATACCGCAATTGCGACGGCCAGGTATGTCTTGCCCGTCCCGGCCGGCCCTATACAAAAAGTAAGGTCGTTAGCCAACATCGTTTTGATGTACTTTAGCTGTCCCTTGGTGGACGGTTCAATAACCTTTTTATGAGCATAGACGGTAATAGCCTCGCCGGTCTCAGGAGTTCTGTGCGAGTCCCTTTGGCTTATAAAAGCAGTTACATTGGCAACGGTCAGCGAGTGGTGTTTGATAAGCCGCTTTTGCATCTTATCGATGACCTCAACAGCCGTATTTACATCTTTCTCTTTGCCCGTGATTATTAAATTGCTCTGGCG
>CAZLIO010000297.1:0-5273 GCA_964559025.1 uncultured Pirellulales bacterium
GATTCGCAGCGACGGATGCGTACCTGCGATGTGCCGAAGACCTCGTGGCTGAGGGTAAAACAAAGCAAGCGACCGTGATCTACAAGGAATTGGTAAGCAAAAACGAAACTCCAATTATTCGAAGTGCGGCCATCAAGGGTTTGGCAAACGCCGGCGGGCAGGAGACGGTGCCGTTAGTGATTGCGGCTCTGCGGGATGAAAACAAGATGGTGCGGACTACGGCCAGAAGCTGCGTTCGGACAATGAAGGGACAGGGTGTTACCGAACTGTTTGCAAACGAATTGCCAGAGACGTCACCTGATGAACAGGAGCTTCTTATTGGTGCACTTGCCGACCGCGGTGACGTCGCTGCACTGCCTGCGATAACAGCAGCGGCCGAGAGCGCGAATACCGAGGTCAGAAAAGCAGTATTGCAAGCCGTTGGAAAACTTGGTGACGCTTCTTCTGTAGGGTACCTGGTCAAGGCCGCTACAGAAGGCGTCAGTTCCGAGGAAAAAAGCACGGCAGTGAATAGTCTGAAGCTGCTTCGCGGCAGCGGAGTTGATGATGCGATAGTAAAAAGCATGCAGCATTCGCAGCCGAGTGTGCGTTCTCAATTAATTCAGGTACTGTTCGAGCGCAATGCGGTTGGTACGGTTCCGGCCCTGTTAGGCGAGGCGGTAAACCCGGACAGGAAGGTCCGCAGAGCAGCGTTTAAGGCTTTAGGCAGGCTTGCAGGTGAGAAAGATTTGCCATCGCTGGTAAAACTTCTTGTGAAGCTGGAAGATGACGGTAGTCGCAGCCAAGCCGAGCGAGCTGTTGTAACGGTTTCGCGTAAGATTAGCCAGACGAGTAAGCAGGCTGATGCTGTATTGGCTGGGCTGCGTAGCGAGAAGCGTGTGGCTGTCAGATGTTCGCTGCTGCGAGCGCTTGGCGGTATCGCAAACAATAATGCACTGAGAACACTGGAGAAGGCCTCAAAAGAGACGAATCCTGCTGTGCGGGATACTGCCGTTCGCACATTGGCCAAATGGCCAAACGCTACGGCGGCAGAAGCTCTGCTGGAAATTTACAGTAACACACAAAACCAAATACATCGGCTGTTATCGCTTCGAGGCTTTGTTCGCTTGTTGGCTCTACCGGCCGGGGAGCCCTTCGGCTACGCTCAGGGTAAACTGGTTGAGAAAACGCTGAAGATGTGTCGGCAGGTGATGCACCGGGCACGCGGTCCGGCGGAGCAAAAACTTGTGCTCTCAGGTTTAGCAAACGTCAGCGATCCGGGAGCTCTGTCAATGGTCGAGCCGTTCCTGCAGGTCGAAACAGTTAGGGCAGAAGCAGCGATGGCTATGATAAAGATCGCCGGCGCAATCATGGAAACTCACCCCGACCGGGCTAAGATGGCAATGAACAAGCTGCTCGTTGTCTCGAAAGATGAAGACCTACGTAAACAGGCCCAAGAGATTATCCGGCAGATCAAAAAGCCCGAAACCAAGACCCACCCGTAAGAATAACAATAATCAATTGATTTTTTGGCCGGTCGCTTACACGCTCTACTCTTTCGCAGAGTCACCGTGATAGTATTTTTTTCCATTGATTCACAGCTTAGAAAATATATAATGTTATTGTATTCTTAGAATTTCTTGCACGAAAGGTGGATTATGAGCAAGCACAAACGAAGAGGGTTCACCTTGATAGAACTTTTAGTGGTGATTGCTATCATTGCGTTACTAATGGCGATTCTAATGCCGGCATTACAACGTGCGAAGAAACAAGCCAAGAATGTCAAATGCAGAAGTAATATGCGTCAGATAGGTCTGGCAGCCAATTTCTATGCCGAGGACTACGAATTGCTCGTTCCAAGGGGCAAGGCAGGCGGGACAGGCGGGGCCTGGTACCAACTTTTTATGCCCCTTTTAGCCCAGAAGCCTATCGGCAACGATTATCGTACAGTAGATATATATCGCTGTCCCAGCTACCCTGACAAAGAGCAAACCGTTTGTTACGTTGTCAACGGCTGGGATTTCGATGATAAAAATGACATGCAGGGCTACGAGATATTAATATCAACCAAGTTAACAACCTGCACCAATCGGGCACGTACTATTTACCTCGCCGATAATGAGGATGGTTCGTGGCGGCATATAATCAGAAAAGCCGACGGCGACGGAAACAATCGTTGTGATGTGTGGACCCCGGGTCATCTGCCTACCTCCGATAGTCAAGATATCACAACCGGCAGGCGGATTGCGAGAGCCCGGCATAGAAGAGGCAGTAATGTACTGTTTCTTGACTGGCATTCCGAATGGTTGGCTCCTGAGGATGTAACAATAGACCTATGGAGATTCGAGAAATAGCATATCAACTGTGTTAATCTCGATGAACAATCGGCAATGAGCGGACCGGCAGTTAAACCAGTTCCGAAGCACTTAAATAAATTAAGCACAATTAAGGAGATCACAAAATGTCAAATGTGTCAATTGGGGTCAATATGGAGTTTGTGCGACATGCCGACAAGTCCTTTGAGTGGGGTGTGGAAAAGGCAGCGGAGTTAGGCTATGAATATATTGAGCCGTGGGTTCACTGGGGGCGGGAACTGCTCAGTGAGGCGGGTTACTACCAGAGTGTTTCACTGCTGGACGACCCGTACCGTGTCAAGCGGGCCTGTGAAAAAGCAGGCTTGAAGCTTTCCGGTTTGTCATCGCATACACCGCTTTGTAAGCCAGATATTAGCACAAACTACCTCAAACAGGCAATTCGTTTTGCAGCGGAATGTGGTGCTCCGGTGGTCAACACGGACGAAGGTCCGAAACCGTCTTGGACAACGGAAGAAGAAGACCATGTTTTGATGCGTTATGTGCTTAGAGAAGCGTCGGCAGTTGCCGAAAGTCATGGCATTTTGATAGGCATTGAGCCCCATCAGCAATACAGCCAGCACCCCGATGGTCTGGACAGGATTTATGAGCTGGTTGATTCGCAGGCTATTGGAATCAACTTCGATACGGGTAATAGTTACCTGTGTGGTCACGACCCGATTGAGTGGCTTGGGCAGGTCAAGGACAGGTTGGTACATCTACATGCTAAGGATATTTCGGTGCAGCAATCAGAGGACGAGCGCGGCAAGGTAACAGGTACGCCGGCCGGCTGTGCATGCGGCGAGGGAGTTATCGACTGGAAAAAAGTCATCGAGGTATGTAAAGATGCGCCGCGTGACATCGTGCTGAGCGTCGAGTGTGGTACTGTGGAACAAGCAGAGCGAAGTATCAATTATCTCAAAGAGCTGGTGTAGTAAGTGATTGCAGGTAGTGTTAAGTGAGCTGAATTTAGTGGCCTGCGGTCTATACAAAGTTAGACAGTTGGAAGTGCTGTATGTGGAGATCTTATGAAAAAAGGACATATTAAAAGAAGAGAGTTTTTGCGAAGTGCCGGGCTTGGAGCAGCCTCGGTTTTCTTGGGGTCAGGTTTAGCGGGATGTGCCGACGCACAGTTTCCTGGTGCAAAGTCCGCGAGGAAGCCGAACATTGTATTTATCTTCGCGGACCAATGGCGAGCACAGGCGACCAGTTATTCCGGCGACCCCAATGCCCAAACGCCGCACTTAGACACACTCGCGAAGGAAAGTATCAATTTCACTAACGCTGTGTCGGGTTGTCCTGTGTGCAGCCCGTATCGTGCCAGCCTGATGACCGGACAGTATTGGCTTACGCACGGTATCTTTTATAACGACAAGCCATTGAATCCGGATGCGATGACTATCGGCAAGGTCTATAGCCAGGCCGGTTACGAAACAGCTTATATCGGCAAGTGGCATTTGAACGGACACGATAAAAAGACTTCTCTACAGGAGGGCAGGAGCGCCTTTATTCCCGAAGAAAGAAGACAGGGCTTTAAATTCTGGAAGGTCTGTGAATGCACCCATAATTACAACAAATCACTTTACTATGGTGACACGCCCGTCAAGCAATACTGGGACGGTTATGACGCCATCGCCCAGACCCGCGAAGCCCAAAAATACATTCAGCAATATGCAAACGGAACGCCGTTTGTTCTGTTTATGTCGTGGGGTCCGCCCCATGCACCATATCAGACGGCTCCGGATAAATATCGAAGAATGTTCTCCGCAGATAAAATCATCCTTCATCCGAACGTCCCCGAGCCATTAAAGAAAAATGCCCGGGAGGAGCTGGCCGGCTATTATGCTCATATCGCTGCGCTGGACGACTGCATCGCAGATTTAATGCAGACAATAAAAGATTGTGGTATCGAAGACAATACTATCTTCGTTTTTACCTCCGACCACGGTGATATGTTACGTTCTCACGGTCAGACTAAAAAACAAAAGCCATGGGAAGAATCGGTCCGGATTCCGTTTTTATTGCGTTATCCTGCAGTACACGGGAAAACAGGCAGGAAGATTGATATGCCGATTAACACACCTGATATTATGCCGACACTGCTTGGCTTGAGCGGTATTGCCATTCCAAAATCGGTCGAGGGTAAGGATTTCTCGGGTGTGATTAAAGGAACACATTCGCCGGATAACGATGCGGCTTTGATAATGTGTCCGGTGCCGTTCCACCAGTGGAATTATCAGCGGGGTGGTCGGGAATATCGCGGGGTGCGCACGCGGCGCTACACCTATGTGCGGGACATTAACGGCCCCTGGCTGCTTTATGATAATCAGACAGACCCGTATCAACTGGAAAATCTCTGTAATAATCCAGAGTACGCTCAAATCCGGCAAAAGCTGGAAAAGATATTATCTCGAAAGCTAAAAGAAACAAACGACAAATTCCTGCCCGGTCCCGAATATATGGCTATGTGGAATTATAAGTGGGACGGAACGGATGGGCCAAAGTAAGTTTATTAAAAAGTAGCTGAAGGAGAAGTGATTATGGAAAAGTGCAGGAGTATTACCATTATTCTTTTGTTGGCCATCGGTTTTTTTGCTGTCTCGGATACGACATTTGCGGAAAATCCTATGCGGATTACTACAGAGGAAAATATCATTTCGGTTCACACAGGAGATAGTGTTTTGATGCGATATCATTACCGGGACGTGCCTTTCAAACCATGCGTGCAGCAGTTATTCTCGCCGCGCGGCGTTAACGTTCTGCGTGATGCGCCTGCCGACCATCTGCATCATCACGCATTGATGTTCGCGGTTGCCGTGGATGGTGTAAACTTCTGGGAAGAGCAGCAGGCACCAGGCCGGCAGGTACACCGGTCTTTTGCCGAGGTGAAAATTGGCAAACGCAATAATGTACCCGATGCGGGCTTTACGGAACGGCTCGACT
>CAZLIO010000298.1:0-5260 GCA_964559025.1 uncultured Pirellulales bacterium
TGGATGCCAGTCAAGTCACCAAAGAAAAGGTGGCGATGATAAAGAGCATCTGCCGGCACCACCGAGGCAAAAGCCCCGTTTATGTCGCTGTGCGAACCGACAAAGGCAGGGTCTACGCCGCAGCCGACAAGGAACTGAGCGTCAATCCCGACCTCGACTTCTGCAGAAAAATGCGACAACTCGTCGGCGAAGAAAACTTCCAGTTAGCGAATAATATGTGATGTCGTTATTCCTGATGATTGAGCGTACTGTCATTCCTGTGAAAACAGGAATCCAGATTTTTGTCATCCTGAGCGAAGCGAAAGATCTGGCCGTGGGAAATGAGGATTAACTGGTTGTCTAAAGGTGGTTAAGTGAAAAATAATTTTCAGGCAAGTTTATTGTTCTCGATAGTATGTTCCGAAAAAAATGATATTATTACTTGTCGACGGAGAATAAAACGCTGAATTATATATAAAACAATTAGTATCTGGTTATGTTTACCGAACAGCAAAAACAGTCACTAAAGCAGCAATTGGTGGGCTTGCTTGAGACCGAAAGGGAAGTGTGCCGGATAGTTATTTTCGGCTCATTTTTAAGCTCGCACGACCCACACGATATAGATGTCGCCGTGTTTCAGGACAGCGAAGAAAAATACCTTCCCTTGGCAATGAAATATCGAAAGAAAACTCGCGACATTGCCCGCAGGATACCTTTGGACATTCTTCCCCTGAAGGCCGGAGTACAGGGTGGGGTCTTCATGGACGAAATTGAGCAAGGAGAGGTTATATATGAAAGACGAAACTAAAAAGTGGCTTGAGTACGCCGATGAGAACCTCCGCTCGGCCAGGCTGCTTCTTGACAGCGAGCTTTTCAATCCCTGTTTGCAAAATGTTCAGCAAGCTGTTGAGAAGATGCTCAAGGCATTATTAGTAGAATCGGCAAAAAAAATTAAAAAGACGCACAGTATAAATGAACTCGTGAGTATTCTTGCTGAAAACGGTTTGAATTTAGATATAAAAGAAGACGAGTGCGACTTGCTCGATTCAATATACCTACCTTCTAAATATCCCCTTGGTAGCATCCTTCCGGATTTTGAACCGGACCTGCAAACCTGCAGGAAATGTGTGGCTTTAGCTGAGCGCGTATGGGACTCTGTTATTGACTTTCTGTCGTAGGGGAGCGTGAGAATTTCGAAAACATTTGCATTTGAAAGCATGTTCTAACCCGGAGGCAATTTTGAAAAGTAAATTTTTCAGGTAAGTTTATTGTACTTGATGGGCCGGACGATTGCGGTTTAAGGATATGAAAATGAATGCGATACCAGCAGATACTACTCTTGAAGCTGTGAGAAAGCAGTTTGAAATCCTACGAAGATTGACTCCGCAGAAACGGGCACTTATATCCTTCGAGATCAGCGATAATATTAGACAAAATGTAATAGCCGGGATAAAAAAACTGCATCCTGATTTTACAGATACCGAGATAAAAAAGGAATTGCTCCGAAGAACGGTGGGTGACGAGCTTTCCCGCAAAATAATCGCAGCAAAGGGACTTAAATAGATGACCTCGCTGAAAGATACCATTTTGAGCAAGCTTGAATGGGCTAAAAATAGCAGCTCAGAACAGCAACTTCGTGATGCCCTTTGCGTTGCAACGGTTCAATACGAAAGTCTCGACCGGGATTATCTGTATAAGTGGGCTAAAGAACTGAAAGTGGAAAGCTCTCTTGAACGACTTCTAAAACAAGCAAAAAAACAATTAAATTCGGGATAGAAAAAATTCGAATACTGAGAATTTGAAAGACTAATTTTCAGGCAAGTTTATAGTTCTTGACGGGCCGGATGGCTGAAGGATAGCGTCGTTGAAATTTCTTGGAAAAACTTCGTGTTTTTATTGTATCATTCAGATTTGTGGAGTATAATACATTATGCCCGGGTGGGTGAACGTCGGCTCCATGCCGTGTGTTCGAGCGGCTTGTCCACTTGAACCTAGCCTGCTACGGGCTTTATTCTTTTCATTTCCAGAGGGTTGGAAGCACTATACCACTCGCCATACGGTTTGTTCCTCGTATCATCCAGGTCCATAACGAGCCGATATCCCGTTGCAAGCAGATGAAAAAATCTGTCTTCTCCACGCTCAAACATTCGAATTGAAATAGCGTTTGACTAACAAGCAAAACTTTATTATCTATGATTATATTGCTGACGTCAATATACCATTAAATTTCGAGCATATAATCTTGAACATTTAGAAGGAGTAAAAACCTGGAAAGCAAATTGCAGGGCAAGTTTATTGTACTTGACGGGCCGGACGGCTGCGGGAAGACTGTCCAATTAGAATTGCTCTCTACATACCTCAAAAACGAGGGCGTACCAGTTGTCCAAACTAACGACCCCGGGGGTACCAAAATCGGGAACCAAATTAGCCGTCTTCTCAAATATGATGCCCAAGGCGTTATGGATGTCCAGACAGAGGTTATGCTGTTTATGGCATCGCGAGCTCAACTTGCTGCTGAAATAATCAAACCATCTTTAGAAACAGGTAAGACCATTTTGTGTGACAGATACATATCATCTACGTGTGCTTACCAAGGCAGCAGCGGATATCCTGTTGAGAAAATAATTGAGCTTGGCAAAGCTGCAGTGGGAGATGCCTGGCCCGATTTGACGATCATCATCGATATATCTGTTGAGGAGGGACTTGAACGTACCGGCCGAAAACCATACCAAAAAACTAAAGTGAACCACAATGATGCAAATCAAAGTTACTTGTTTAAAAACGTTGTCGTTGACCGGTTTGATTCGAGGCCTCTTGAGTACCACAGAAAGGTCAGGAAAGGGTTTCTCAAATTGGCGCAGTATTACCCTGGAATTGTGAAAATAGTAGATGGCAGCCAAGGTGATATTGAAACAGTTCATAAAAAGATATTGCAGCTTATCTCAGAGGTGAGTTTTACATAAATGTCATTCAAAGAAATTTTTTGTCAGGACAAAGCAATTGACATTTTGCAAAGGGCCTTTGCCTTGGGCAAATGGGCGCATGCGTATATCTTTGCCGGCCCTGAAGGCGTGGGTAAATTCAAAACCGCCTGCGAATGGGCCAGACTGCTCCTTTGCCAAAACCCTGTTGTAGAAAATGACTTTTCCGATAGCTGCGGCTTATGCAAATCCTGCCAACTTTTTGAAGCCGGCTCACATCCGGATTTCAATCACATCTATAAGGAACTCCGGGAATTCACTAAAGACGGCAAAGGCAAGCCCCCGCCCGTGGATTTGCCGATAGATGTCATTCGAGAGTTTTTAATCGTAAAGGTATCGACCAGGCCGACTCTTTCGCAAAGAAAGGTCTTTGTTATCAGCGAAGCTGAAAGGCTAAACGACTCCTCGCAGAACGCTCTTTTAAAAGTCCTGGAAGAGCCGCCCGAATACTGCTCCATCATCCTGCTATGCACCCGTCTGGAAAAGCTTCTTCCCACAACGAAATCGAGGTCTCAGATAATCCGGTTCGGCCCCATAGCCGAAGAGCGGATAATCGAAAAATTGCAAAAGATGGACATCGAAGAAAAGCAGGCCCGATACTTTGCACGTCTGGCTCAGGGCAGTTTAGGGACAGCTCAAGAGTGGGCGGAACTTGAGCTGGCCGAGGCAAACCTTTACGAAACCAAAAAAGGGCTGGTAAACTCCCTGGCCGACTATGAGATTGCCGATGCCCTGAGCCTGGCCCAAAAGCTTCTGGAAAAAAGTAAAGAAATCGCCGGCGTCTGGACGAACCTTGACAAGACCACCAGTAAAACCGACATCAATCGAAGAGCGGCAAAGACCCTTGTCCGAATCATCATATCAGCCCTGTACGATGCGATGAATCTGAATGTATCACCGGCGAAAGAGGTTATCAATGTCGACCAAAAAGAGCAGATAAAGAAGTTGGCCGGTCGTTTCGATGCCGAGCACTCAGCGGAAAAAATCTCCGGCTGCTACAAGCTGCTGCACTGGATCGAGTCCAGCGTCAATGAAAAGCTTATTTTCGAGAAGCTATTGTTAAATCTCGCCGAGTCTGATAAAATAAGGGTTTAATTATAGTCAGGGAACCCCACGTGAAACGTGGGGCTAAATAAATGGAAATATTTAGCCTGCGGTTTCACCGCAGGTTTTGACCGGCAAAATCAAAATTTACAGGGTGATGGTATAACTTAACACCGGTATTAATCAGGATAATCCGGATGTCAAAAACCTTAGAGACAAGGCCGAGACAGGCAAAACACAAAAAGTACATGCTGGTTAGCTATGGCCGGATGAATACGCTCGGCTTCTTCGAGCACCGCGAAACCAGAATATCCAAAATCAAACCCCGCGTCGTGATAAAAACCGACAGAGGTCTTGAATTAGGTTACATCGTGGGCCGGCTCACCGCCTACAAGGGCGGCCAGCTTAGATTAAGCGAAGAGCAAATACTGGAATATTTCGAGAACAGCGATATTGATTTCTCCCCCGGCAAGACCGGCAAATTCATTCGTTACGCAACGACTGCCGATTTAAGCGAAGAACGGCATCTTCAGAAAATCGCAACAGAGGAGATGGAATGCTGCAGGCATTTCGTCAAAGAGATGAACCTGCCCATGAAAATAGTCGAGGTAGAGCACGTATTCGGCGGGGAGCGCATCATTTTTTACTTTATGTCAGACGGACGAGTGGATTTTCGCGAGCTGGTAAAAAGAGTCGCCCAGGAATACCAGACAAGAATCGAAATGCGTCAAATCGGCTCGCGCGACGAAGCTAAACTGTTCGGCGATGTAGAGAGCTGCGGACAGCAAGTCTGCTGCCAAAGATTTCTTAAACTTTTAAAGCCGGTCAATATGCGAATGGCCAAGATGCAAAAGGCGACTCTCGACCCGGCCAAAATCTCCGGGTATTGCGGCAGATTGAAGTGCTGCCTGCGGTATGAAGACGAAACTTACACGGAGCTTAGCAAACGACTGCCAAAAAAGAATACCAAAGTAAAGACCAAACACGGCCAGGGCAAAGTCGTGGATACCCAGATATTGACGCAGCTCGTCGTGGTCGAATACGAAAGCGGAGAAAAGGTCGCCGTCCCCGTCGATGAGATTGAGATAATTTCCGCCTCTGAAAAAACTAAAGAAAAACGAGACAATACCCCAAAAAACAACAAGCAAGACAATAAGGACATTGAAGAGCAATAATCGCCAGGGAAGAAATATGCCCCGCAAAATCGTCGTAACATCAGCTTTGCCCTATGCGAACGGCCCGATACATATAGGGCA
>CAZLIO010000299.1:0-5258 GCA_964559025.1 uncultured Pirellulales bacterium
AAAACGATTTTTTTCTTTTCAAAGTATGCCTAACCTCAATTTTGCAGAACTCATAAATAGAATACGTCGCCGTGCTCTCTACAAACGGCGAAGAAGTTCCTCGAGACCTCCTTCAGCTCTCCGTTCTGTTCTTCCCGTTCTTCCACAACTCTCGTTTTTACACCACCTATCTTCCTGGTTTTGTCCAGGACGGTAATCACCACTTTTTCCGTACGACTTTGCAGTACAAGCTGGTTACCAGGGACGAGAATAAAGAAGCGATTCCTGCCAATGGAAGAGAATGTGCAGTTCTCCAGAGCGAAAGAATCCGTCCATTTCTTTTCTTGCTCGGGCGCCGGAGCTGTTTCTGCAGGGGCCCTCTCTTTGCTCTCAATGACGTTGCCTTCCGGGGAGATTTCAACTTCGTATTCTTTTGAGCCGGAACGTATGTCCACGTCATATTGTCCCGGGTCCTCTCCTTCAACCTCCTTTTGAATTCTTATGATCCGGCCGTTCGGAAAGGCTTCCTCGATAGCCTTTCTTATGACAGCCGGCAGCTCCGACGGCGGGACAGAGACTTTTCTCTCTTGAGCTGAAGCCTGAGAGGGAAGACCTGTGACCACCAGTATCGTGGACAAACCGACAGCTATGAGAATTGCGTTAAGCCAACCTGATTTAAGTTTCATAATCAATCTCCTTCCTTACCCAAAAATGTTGAGGCCATACTAACATTTGGGACTGATTGTTTTTGCCGCTTACTTACGTGCGCGGCTCTGATTTCTTAGTTTTATTCCGAGGAAGTGTATCGCTCCCGGGTGCATCCTATTCTGACAGTACAAAATAGGGGAAAAGAAGGTAAAAGTCAACCCTTTTAGATAATTAAACAATATCTCACGGGGTAAATTCCGAAGCGTAGAGCGTGAAGCGTTGAGGGCAGAGTTGTCAAATAAAGCTGAAAGTCAGCGGATGCTGCTTTGGCTTGTGATTAGGGCGGCTTTCTCGGCCGGCTCATAGGCGGCAAGCAACGCTCGCATCAGGTCGGTAACAGTTACTATTCCTCGAAGTTTTTCCTGCTCATCAATCACGGGAAGACAGCTTATTTTCTTTTTGTACAGGATTTCAGCAGCCTCGCAGACGCTGCATCCGGGCGAAATATGCAGCACCTTCCGCATCATAACGCTCTCGAGGGGCAGTAAAAGATTTTGGGTCCATGAGTCGGTTGCAAACAGGTGCTCTCGAAATCTCTTTGGCGGTGACGGTGGTCGCCTGCCGGGATAGGGCAGATTCTTCAGAATATCCCTATCGGAGACCAGGCCTACAAATTTCTCCTGCTCATCCATTATAATGACGTGTCTGATTTCTTCGTCCTGCATGACTTCGATCGCTCTGGCTAAGTCATCCTGAGGCTCCAGAGAAATCACCTGTTCGGTCATAATCTTTTGAACGGGTCGAGAAATCCATGAGGACAAAATATTGGCCTTAGCCGCGCTTTCAGAAGCCATATCAACAGGTGCGGCACCTTTGTTCAATTCCGGGCATAGCTCGTGTATCACTTCATCGAGTCTGAAGAAGAGCTTCATGAGGTCGGTAGTAGTGATGATACCCACTAAATCAGCATCATCGAGAACAGGCACCATATCAATATGGTTACAGGTCATGGTCATAATGACGTCCTCTACCGGTGTCTGAGGGGAGGCAGACTTGGGTTTTCTGGCAACTATATTTACCAGCAACTGCCGCAGGGATCTTTGGTCTTTCTTTTGCTTATTGATTACTTCGACATCCGGTTCGTTCAATCGCAAGACATCTCTTTCTGAAACGACACCAACAAAGTACGGCTTTGTCTCTCCTTCACTTGGAAGGTCCACCACAGGAGCGTGCCGGACCCTATGACCCTTCATAAACCTTAGGCAGTGGCTTACGGTATGGTCGAGGGTCAGTGTCTTAACATCGGTATTCATAATGTCCCGGGCAACACGCATAGGCTGAAAACAGACATCTTTCTCAGTGCCCGTCGTGGCTCGCTTTGCGGAGTCAAGCCGAGACAGGCACATCTCTTCTATCACGTCGATGAGTTTTAGTTGTCCGTTTTCCATGCTGTTCGGTATGCTCCAGCTCGGTCGCGTCACCTACGCTCCAAAGCTATAGCGACCGAGCGGCGTAATCGCTTTAGACCAACTGTCCCTTTACTGTCTTATCGGTCTTTTTATCGGCAAGGATTGCGACCGGCTTTAATGGATTCTCGCCGATTAAATTTATGAAAGCTTGATTTATATGTGGTATCGGCCTGTTTTATCGACCGATGTCGAATATTAAGAAGCCGAAGACTCTTTGGGTGTATAGTCCTGCTGGGATTATGCTCTTTAAGGTTCGTATCCTAAAGACCCCCATGCCGCTTTCTGCAATTTCATTAAATCGACATTGCCGGGTTGATTTTTCTCTATACCTGCTCCGGCTTCTGAGATAGCCCATGGCTCGTTACCATAATCTATGGTGCGTTGGTCCCTCCAGCTACACCATTCACAATGTCCCTCCGCAAATGCCAAAGTCGTTCCCCCGTGGTGGCGCATTGGGATGGGATTCCACCATGATGGTTGTGTATGCCAAACGGCCCAGCAGGCATCCCAATCTTCACCATAATCGTCGAGAAAAACCAGTCTTTCACCGGGTCTCCTAATCTCAGATAGTTTCTTATATACGTCACCGCTTCCGGTGAATTCAATTCCATTCATGGCATGAACTGTGCTGTAAGTCCGCATTTCATTTCTCTCGGCGACCGGACATCGGTATAGCTTGGTCATCTTGGCATATTCGAACAAAAGGCCGTTTCTTATGGCATCCAGCTGGTCTTGGACAGGCTCCTCATTTGGTAATGAACCCAGGAGTTTTACCCATCCATTATCTCCGGCGTTGCCTTTTACCAGGTGGCCGTCATTATCGTCGGTATACATCAGCCAGGCTAAAACTAACCCTTTGAGATTGTGGCTGCAAGCCGCCCGTTTACCTTGTTCTCGTGCCCTGGTTAAAGCAGGGATCAGTATCGCCATCAATAACGCAATGATGGCAATCACTACCAAAAGCTCGATCAACGTGAACCCCTTTTTTCTATTCATAAGGACACCGCTAATTTGTACGAGCAGAACCAAAAGATATGATACGCTTTTAGGGTCTGAAAATCAAAAGAAAAGGCCTCCATTTTTCCTTTTCTTTGCGAACTTCAACTCCTCCATCACCGCACCCATGCTGAACATTAATTCTTAATCCATGACCCTACAGCAAAATATCAAAGTTTCACATACTGCAAAATCAATTATCGGATATCGACTTAACAGGCTCAACTGTGATGGTTGTCTTTACCGATATCGGCATCTTTTGTCCCCGAGGCTCCCGTTTATCTCCGGTCACGGACGTTTCTCCCGTGAAGCTCATCTCTGTGCGCCTGCCGAGAAGCCAGCCGCTTTTTTCATCTACTTTTACGGTTGCATTGTACGAGCCTGACAGCCTTGTACTTGACTTGACAGAGCCGGTCTTACTAACAATCGGTTTGTCTTTGAGACTCCTCTTTGCGCGCACATTGATTGTAACTGTTCCATCTTCTTGTTTTTCCAATGTATGGATGCTGTCAACCTCTACGAGTGCTAATAAATCAACCGTAATCCTGTCCTTCCAGGAATTACCGATTTGCACGGGCGAACGCGGAAAAACCACGATAGAATTGATTGCTACTGAACCTATTCGCTCCCGGGTGAAAAGTGGAAATTGCTCTATCTGTTTTTTCAGTGCCTGTCTCCTTTTCTCTCTTGAGCCGTATCGCTTGTTCGTTCTTTCGATTGCTTCCTGAGCTCTTCCCTTCGCTCTGTCCTTAATCATCTTATCTTCGGATTCCATCATCTTCTCAGCCATTCCGAGATACATTTTGTCAAGTTCCAGCCCAACTATTTTCCCATGAGGTGTAACTCTTGCTATAAAGCTCTCTCCCATCATGGCCGAATACATCTGCGCCATATTATCATCGGGCGATTGAGGCTTTGTCGAATCATATACACGGGTAATACCTTCAATTGTTATGCTTTCCTTCAAGGTTCGGAATGTAATCTCTATCGATGTGGTGCCGTCAGCATCCACCTGCTTCGCTTCGGCCTCAATTCCGAAAACCCTCGTATATACTATTTCCTGTTCTTTGCCCATTATCGTCTGTGAGATATTCTGAGTAGTGGTTATCTTCATACCGTGCTTTTCGCCGGGCTTTAGCCGAAGTTTCAGGTCGAGCTTGTCCTCTGCAGAGCCGGCCGAGCCAAGGATGATTAACAACAGCACAAAAACAAAAATTGATATGTTTTTTTTCGGTCTCATTTTCAAATCGCCCCTTTCAATGGGAATATCCCGTTTATCATTAATTTTGTTAAGTGCGCACATTCTCCACTTAATTTTATAATACGAAGATGTTTGCGTTCGTGAGAGCTTCGACGAAAAAGACCGACAAGTATCTCATTTACTAAGATATTGCCATCCAGGGTCCAAGCTTCTCTAATAATATACGTTGCCTGCACTGTGAAAAATCAATAAATTTCTTAATATTTTTTGTGTTTTGATATAAACGCTGTTTAGCCTTGCAAAGGACAGCACAAGTTAAAGCCGGGAGCAATATCGCCATCAATAACGCGATGATGGCAATCACTACCAACAGCTCTATCAGGGTAAACCCCGCCCCATTAGAAAATTTTTTTCTAACGGGGCAAGTTAAAAATCTTCCGCTTTGACGAGCAGGAATCTCAATTTCTAATAGGGTGAACCCTTTTTTTCTATTCATAATGACACCGCTACATCGTACCAGTCTATAGCTTTGTCTTGATGTGTCTGCAACGAACCGCCTATGATTGCACAAAAGGATTATAGCTTTTTTAGGCTCAATAATCAAATAAATTACAGGAATCTGCAAGAAGGAGGTGGATGAGGGAAGCTGGGGGTATTATTGGACCTATAATAAACGAAAAAGCAAAAAATTTATTTGTTTTTTTGCACATCGAGATAAATAAGTTATATTTTAGATATTGGGGGTCATAAGTAAAACAAGTCCTTGCACCTTAAAGCAGGCATAATACTCTTTCCTTCACAGAGGGAGACAGGCGGGTTCATTAAGCCCAAGTTACAACTGGGGGGCGCCTGTCTCCCTTCTTTTTATGACTATGAGTTCTGCAAAATTGAGGTTAGGCATACTTTGAAAAAAAAAATCATTTTTTGTTTTTTCTTTTCAAACAGTAAGTTATTGTATACTAAGC
>CAZLIO010000300.1:0-5235 GCA_964559025.1 uncultured Pirellulales bacterium
TTCCGAATAGTTCTTTCGATTTTTTTTCTGCCTCGTCTGCAGTGGCAGCAAATTGGATCAGACCTTTGCTGAAACGCCCGGTAGTCCAGGCCTGTGCTTTAATCACCACCTCACCACCAAGCTTGTCGGCAATTTTTTCGACCTCGCCGGCCAGAGTAACTTCAGGCTGACCAATACTATTGTTTATTATCTCAATATCCGTCCAGGCAATTTTACCCCGCCATCCAGTCCCCATCAGTTTAAGAATGGCTTCTTTGGCCGCGAAGCGGCCGGCTAATTTCTCTATTTTGTTCTTGTTTGACTCGGCATAGGCCTGCTCGGCAGCAGTGAAAACCCTCTGGACGAAGCGCTCACCGTGCCGCTCTATCATCGCTTCTATCCGCGGACAATCTACAAGGTCTATGCCGTGGGCTATAATTTCCATCCGTCAATCCCACCTTCTCAAGTCATTCCCGCCATAATTCTACCCTGACAAATCGGTTAGCATATAAATGCTTCTTTGTATGATATTACTCTTTTTTTTGCTTTTGTATCTTTCTCTTTTTACTTTTATCTTTACCTTCTTCTGATACCACCCGGCATCATATCTCTGTATATCGATGGCCTTGTGTCTCGAGGCCTCTGTGTTTCTGTACGTTTGTATATATCTCTTTTTACTGTTACCGGCTGGTCGCGCATTTGGTAAATCTTCTCCAGGCAAAAATCTATAAATTCGTCCGTTCTGCCAAGTTCCGCCTGCTGCAGAAGTGTTGCATTAACTCTATTAACAGCTTCGTTCCAGCGGTCGAGAACAATCTTGTCTCGCACCTGCTCTTGCACCTTCTCAAAATGCTCATAACCGAATAATTTTTTTTCTTCCAGCTTCATTATAAAAACATGTTCAGCGGTTATTATTATTCTTGCAATCTGGTTGGATTCGATGTTCTCTGCTTCGGCGGCAAGCTTATCGTAAGGCACGGCTAAAGACCCCGGCTGCACCGGCTGCCACAATCCACCAAACTCCCGCATAGGCCCATGCGAATATTGCCTGGCCAATTCGCCGAAATCTTCACCTGACCGTATGCGCTTAGCCAATTCAAGAGCCAGCTTTTCCGCAAGCTGATGGCGGTTTGCCTTCGGATTTGCCACCTCCAGCATGGCTGGCCGAATATCAATCAGGCGAAACTGTATCGTCGCGGTTTTTGCAAAATATTTGTCCTTCATCTCATCGTAGCAGCTCATCAGCTCACGATAAGTTACAGGTCTGTTATTAGATAATTTCGAGCCTAAGTACCATTGAGTGAGAATTAATCTTTTTTGATATTCCTTAAAGCTCTTCCAGTCCATTCCACTTTGTTTAAGTGCCTCGTCAGCCCTAATCTGGTCACCCCCGAAGTCCACAACAAATTCTCTCAACGCCTTTTCCGCCTCCTTTTCCAGAGCATCCTCAATATTCTTTCCAATTTGTCTTTTGGCCTGCTGATAAAGCAAAATATTCGAGATTTTAGACATAAGAATTCCTTTAAGCTGGCCCCTGGCTCGTTCTTTGAACTGCTCGAGCTCACTTGCCTGCGCAATCGGCTTAAAGTATTCTATTGGCAATACAAACTTCCCTCCCAATTCTACCGGTGAGGCGATTATCTCATCACTGGTTACAGTCTCACCGCCGACCATCAGCACAAATCCGCCCGAGGCTTCCACAAGCCTTATCTTCTGCGCAAGAGCCTGACGCTCTAATTCGGCACCGGTCGGATTACTACCGTCCCCACAGCCGCCTATAAGTAAGAGCATTAACACTGATAAAAAAGCACATTTACGCATACGTTTTTCCCGCTCTTATCCGCTTAGAACTAACAATTACCTCTTAGTCCGATTTCGTCAGCCACTTCGCGCATCCCCATAATCACGTCGTCGATAATGTCACCCAATTCCACGCCCAACATCTCGGCGCCTTTTTCAATTACATCTCGATTCACTCCGGCAGCGAAGGATTTATCTTTCCATTTCTTTTTTACCGATTTGGTTTTCATATCCAGCACGCTCCTGCTCGGCCGCACAAGTGCCGTGGCCACTACAAGTCCGACAAGCTCATCAATAGTATAAAGGACTTTCTCCAGCTCACTTTTAGGTTCAACATCGGTGCATATACCCCACCCGTGCGAAACCACAGCCCGGATGTACTCAGCAGGCCAGTTATGGGTAGTCAGAATTTCCTCGGTCTTTCGGCAGTGCTGCTCGGGAAATTGCTCATAGTCCAGGTCGTGAACTAAACCGATGAGGCCCCATTTTTCCTCATCCTCGCCGCGTTTGCGGGCACAATAGCGCATCACCCCCTCAACAGCCAGAGCGTGCTTAAGCAATCCTTCACTTTTGTTGTATTCTTTCAGCAGCGAGAATGCTTCCTCACGGCTCGGCTCAACATCCGCCATAATCTGCTCCTTCATACAATAAAAAACTTCAATCTCCTCACCCCGGAATAGCAACACCTAATTTACGGAGCTAATCTAAAAGCAAATTCGCAAAATTGCAATCCTTATTTTCAAATCCCCCTTAAAACAGAGCCGAGAGCGTAAGCGACCGCTCAAAAACTCATCTGCCTCTGGATTTTTTTGAACTCTCGTACATCTCCAGGTCAAATATCAAGATGCCTCTTCCCACACCGGCCATATCGCCTCTCTTGGCAACCTGAAACGCTATATACCGCCCATCGTCACTTACCACGGGATTGGAGGCCTTATAGCCCGGATAGTCGGAAAAGAAAGTCATACGTTCCGTCTTTCCCGAGCCGTCCAGCGCCAGCTTATAGAGGTCGATATACTGTGTCCCCTTGCGGTTGTGTTTATCGCACTCGACCAGCGTGTGTCTGCCATCAGGAAAAATACCTTCCGGCTCATCATACTGGTTTGGCGCCTTGGAGTAGTTCACCACCTTGCCCGTCTCGATATCCAGCCCCATAACCTCCGTGCCCTGGTAACCATAAGCGCTGAATATCAGCTCCTTCTCATTTGGCGGCCGAAGGTTCTGCGTCTCAAGTCCGGTCTCAAAGTCTAAATCACGCTTATCCAAAATCTTCTTCTTATTTGCCAGCTCGGGTTTTCCATCTTTATAAACTATGTTCGCCATATAAAATGCCCCACCCTGAGTCCAGGCAATCCGCATGCGTCTGCGTGAAACCGCCGGGCCTTCGGAGCACTTCTCGCCCAATGGCACTGGAGCGGCTGAAAGGTCTTTTTTCAGCACCCACAGCTCCGCATTCTTCTCACTTCGGCTCGGCGTCGGATTGGTTGCGTCGAACTGACGTGCCCCCGATAGCAGAATATCACCGTTAGCTAAATACAGCGCCCGAGTGTAGCCTTCGTGATAGTAGCGGTGCGTCATTGCGCGAATAATCTTTGTTTTTAATTCCACTTCATACACGTCACCAAATGTCTTCTCGATAAACAAAATACGTTTACCATCGTGCGAGAAGTCCGCCCTCTGGCCAAAGTACGTTACCCGTTTTATATGTGCCGGCAGCTCATCTAACGGTGACCTGCCTTCTTTGCTTTGGATTTGCCCCACACAGTTTGTCGATACCAGTCCAACTAAGACAAAAAATACAAATTTACTTACTTCACGCCACATCATTCTTCTCCTGCTTAAGTATCTTGCTTCTAAAAATATACGACACTTTGTCATTCTGAGCGAAGAAAACCTTTAGCCCTGAGCGAAGCCGAAGGGGTAGTGAAGCGAAGAATCTGGCTTCCGCTGAAACGGTCATATCTACCAATAAAGCCAGATGCTTCGCCTTCCGGCTCAGCATGACAGCAAAAATCGGTCAGTTTGAGCTCTTTATTTGTAGTGTCGTCCCACGTATCCGACGATAGCTTTCTTAAGCTCAAGAGGCTCTATTATTCCCACTCTGCGGTAAATAACTTTACCACCCGGCTGAATCAAAATCGTATATGGAATACCACCAAGCAAGTCCTTATCCACCGCCGCCATAAGCTGATATTCATCTTCCGAATTAAACAGATAATTTTTACACGACACTTGCTGTTTTTTCAAAGATGAAAGGACACTGTTTCTTCTGCCGGGCGAATCGGCACTAATGGTAATCAGCTCAAAATCCCGGCGGCGATACATCCGGTTCATAGTTACAAATTCCTGCAATTGCTTCACGCTGGGCCCGCTCCAGCTCGCCCAGACATTGACCAATCGCAGTTTCCCTGAATCGTTTTTGACAAGCTCTTTAATGCTCTTTGCATCCGCCGTTTCCACAGCGACACTTTCTTTGGCCCAACGCTCAAAAGATTGCGTAACCGAACTCCGCTTACTGGCCCATTTGATTGAACAGCCGATTGTTCCGGTTGTTTCAACGGGAACTTTCCTCCCCTTTAATAATGCCTCAATCGCATTCCGCGCATCCTCGGATTTGACCAGCTTGGGCTTTTCCGAATCATCGACTCGGCCGACGTAACGCAGTTTGCGCTGCCGGTCAAAGATAAAAACATGTGGCGTTCGGGCAGGCCCGTATGCAATAGAAACCTTCTGGTCCTCCCCATCATAGAGATATGGGAAATTATATCCCATGTCCTTTGCACGGATCTTCATTTCCTCGAACGAATCGCTCATATCCGAATAGCCTAATTCGTCCAGACGCACCGCTTTAGGGTCGTTCGCCGAAATCGCCACTAGCGCCACGCCTTTGTTCTTGTAATCGGCTGCCAGCTTTTTAATTCGCTCTTCGTACGCCTGGGCGGTCGGACAGTGGTTACAGGTAAAAATAATCACAAGGACATCCGCGTCCGAAAAATCCGCCAGTTCATAACTTCGCCCGTCCACACCCGGCAGATTAAAGTCGGGCGCCCTTTGGCCGATTTCCAGCGTCTTATACTGACCAAGCACCGGCCGGCAGAAACCCGCCGTAAAAAGTACGGTTAAAGCTACCGCCAAAATTCGTTTTCTGTACTTACTCATGTCAAATCTCCTTCTTACATAATTCTGTGAGCTTCTTATTCTGTTCATTTAGTTTCAAACTTTTGGAATATTAAAAATCCCTACGGTTTACGCCAGCCGCTTTCTTCGATTCTTTTAAACTCGGCTTCGATATCCGTCCCCTCGTAAAAAGACAACCACCCGCGCAGTCGCTTTGTTTCTCCCGGCTCCAAGTCCGGAAACTTCGGGTCCGAATGAAAGCACGGACACCTCGCGTTACCCCAGGGACGGTGGCAGCCTTGCCACGCTGTAATAATCCAGCGCTTATCATCATCGGTT
>CAZLIO010000301.1:0-5234 GCA_964559025.1 uncultured Pirellulales bacterium
TTAATGGCCGTTTCGATTTTATTCCATATAATAATCACAAGCTAATGTCATGTTGTAAGTTATGAATTTTGAGCGCATTTGCCATGTTGGGAAAATACAACCAAAAGAACAACTAAGTCAGGATTATCTGTTCAAAAATATAACTAATTTTTAAGGAGCAGAAAGCTGAAAAGTCCAAGAAGAAAGGTATATCGACAACTGTTATACAGAATTTGCTGGAACATTCTTAACAAGGTCTAAAAAATAAGGTACATACAAATGTTGATTGCATCATGCAGTAGAACATTTGCTTAGCACTCCTTGATTGACTATTTTGAAAAAAACAATATAATTTATGACTGTTGTTGCTAAACAGATGATATATCAGGCAGATCCAATACTATCAGAGTCAACTAAAAATGTGAGGGATATCTGCTAAAGAATACGTACAACATCAGGACATTTAGGCATGGATGTTTGGAAATCCCAGAAAATAGTATCAGATCAATGTATGCAAGGGCAGATCGGGCCATTGCGTCTTTGGCTCAAGCAGGCAGGGGACGAACTACGCATCGCTGTCGAGCGAATTGAGGATACTGAGAGCATACTTGAGACAAAAGTCTTCGAGCTAATTAAAGGTACGGAACCGGAGGATTTGGATTGGGGCCGATGGGTCGTAGGTACAAATGCTGATATTATTAAATTGATACCACTTACACCAGACAGGCCTCTGGTTGTCCGGCCGGAGGTGCCTTTGAAGATACCGACAAATCATGAAGCACTTTTTTTCGTAAGTTTTCCAATATGGGTGAGGATCGTTGTAGGCAAATCAAAGCAATTAAATCTTTATGAGGTCCCTTCGGTTGTGCTTTCAAACATCTGGTTTGGCGACCCAATGTCAGGTGAACTTTGTTACTCACTGCTCAGCCGGGCAAGGCGAAAAATAAACAATGCGGAATCGCCACCTCACCGTGTTATTTGCCCGGTTCGAATCCGAAACTCGTCAACGAAGCAGTTAGATGTGGAGCGGTTTTGCGTACACGTTGAGCATTTGAAGATCTATGATGGAAGCGATAAGCTGTGGACAAACGAGATAAACATTACTTTCAAGGGTGAAATCGAGGTTAGCCAGGTACATTACGCCCAGAGTCCGCCGACTTTTGAGCCTGTACAAAATGTCATTGGCGAAGCTCGAATTCCTCTAAAAAAGCCCCTTTTGAAGAAGAGTCTCAGTGACTTCAAATTATTTTCAGGGTCATAAATAGTTATTAACGGATTTTACCAATATGCTTGCCATTACAGGTATAAACTGGACAAATTTGCTTACAAAAGGAACGATAACCGCCGTTATCAGAATCGCAGCCCTTGTAGTGATCGGCTTTCCATTGCTTACTTTTGTCTCGGCGATAACCGGCAGAGCTGTCAAGAAACGTTTTACTCCACAGGCCAGCATGCTGGTTCGAAAAGGCATCTTTTATACCGGCAGTGTGCTTCTGCTCGTTTCGATATTGTATCAGATGGGCTTTAAATTAACAGCCCTTCTGGGGGCGGCAGGTATAGCCGGTATCGCCATTGGCTTCGCTTCACAGACAAGCGTATCAAACATTATCAGCGGCCTTTTCCTAATCTCGGAAAAGCCTTTTACTGTTGGAGACATAGTTAAAGTTGGCGATACAAAGGGCACTATTCTTTCCATCGATTTGTTATCGGTAAAACTCAGGACTTTCGATAATCAATTCATCAGGATTCCAAATGAGAGCCTTATCAAGAATCAGGTGACAAACATAACTCGATTTCCAATTCGGCGACTTGATATTAATGTGGGTGTTGCGTATAAGGAAAATGTTGGAAAAGTACGCGAAGTGCTTCTGGACATCGCGAGTAAGGAACCACTTTGTCTTGATGAACCGGAGCCGCTTGTTCGTTTTCTGAATTTCGGCGACTCGGCTTTAGAGTTCTTGTTCGCGGTCTGGTGTGTGAAGGAAGATTATTTGAAACTTAATACGAAGATGATGCAGCAAATTAAAGAAAGGTTCGATGCTGAAAACATCGAAATCCCGTTCCCGCACCAGTCTCTTTATACAGGCTCAGTCACGAAGCCTTTCCCAATTCGCATCGTGAAAGAGCAGCATGAAGACAAGACAAAATCACCGTAAAACCATCTGTCGGTTAACCGTCCGACCGCTCAGGCTGCTTTTTTTCATTTGAACGAGTCCTGCTGCTAAACCTCTTGTTATGTTTGCGAGGCCCAATGGGAAGCTGTTCTCTTGGGTGATAAAAAGCAACCACCCTGTCATTTGGTATTTCAAAGCCTTTGCTTTTGAGAATCGACCGTATTCGCGGTACGGTTTCCTGCTCTATAATCCACTGCTGTTGAGGCCAAATGGCCAGAGATACGCGCGAAAAATACTCATTAGTTGAAAGAGAGATGATTTCAGCGGTCTTCTGTGTTGAAATGATGACTTCCTCGAACTGACTACCGATTTCTTCAACGATTTGCAGTAAGGTGGATTTTATCTGTTCGGCAGCTTCTCGGTTTACCGCCGCCACATCGATGGTGACATGTTGAGCGCCTTTGGTATAGTTTCCAACCGTGGCAATATTACGGTTTGGAATAACCACTTTCTGCCCGAGATAGTTCCGGGTGTATGACCAAAGATTGTTATAAGAAGCTTAGGAAGGTATGGATGGACAGGGGCTAGCAAACATGCTCAAGAGCTCTTGAAGAGAAATTAAAAAAGCTACATTTTTTTCTTGAAACCTTTGTTGTGGTATTCATAATAAACACGTATTTGCCGGTTCATAATAGTTATTATTCCTTTGTTATTTGTCGGCAAAACAGGCCTTGCCATCCTGCTTAGAACAATAACAGCGGTTTTTGCTTTTGGAGCTTTCGGTTCTATTCTGAGACATTTATACAGACCGATTGATACGACAAATAAAAACAAGAAAGGTATTACAAAAATATAATTAGCCTGTCTAAAACTTATTAAGATTCGAGGTAATCAGAAATGAAAAAGGTGAAGATCGTCCTGATAATTGTTATTTCCATTCTTGCTCTGATTATTTTTCTTCAGAACACAGAAGCGGTGGAAACCAAATTACTTTTCATAACCGTAACGATGTCAAGAGCGCTGCTTCTGATATTAACGTTCGGAGTGGGCTTTGCGACAGGACTGATAACCATGAGTTATGTCTCACGCAAACCAAAGAAAGCGAAGGCGGATAATGTTGAGCAGCTTCGGCCTGTAAATGACAAGTGATAAAATTTCGGCCAAGACGTTTGGGTCCAACAACAAATTTCCGGAGAATGTCGGCGATAAAATTGAATCGATGGAAAATGAATTAGTTTCCGATCCCACCTGAAAAAGGCATGACGAAAGATGTAAAAAGGGAGCTGAAGTATGCGGATAGGTATTGCTGCGGACCATGGGGGTTTTGAGTTAAAAATTAAGCTGATTGAGAGCCTTCATTCTGCGGGCCACAGTGTAGTTGATTTTGGTGCGAAAGAACTTAATGATGGTGACGACTACCCTGATTATGTCGTGCCTCTGGCCCGGGCCGTAGCCGGAGGAGAGTTAGAGCGCGGCATCGCTATTTGTGGCAGCGGCGTAGGAGCCTGCATTATTGCCAATAAAGTGCCGGGTGTCCGTGCATCTTTAATCGCCGATGCGTTCTCCGCCCATCAAGGAGTGGAAGACGATAACATGAACTTAATTTGCCTTGGAGGGCATGTCATTGGGTTCGAACTTGCATGGGAGCTGACCCACATTTTTTTAACTGCTCAATTCAGCAATGCCGAACGTCATAAACGCCGATTGGCCAAAATAACCGATTTGGAAAAGTAACAGGTCTATGTCTTTGGACCAAATCTCAGCAGTTCTTTAACACATATTCGGTCGGACAAGGCTGAGACTGAAGCCCATAGATAAGATGTCAAAATATACGGAGAGGACGTATGGAGGTTAGCAAAAAAACCAGGTTGAAGTTTCCAGAATTCGTTAAGCTGCTGCAAGATAAATCTTCTCTTCTAATCGTGATGCAGGACAACCCGGACCCTGACTCCATTGCTGCGGCTGTGGCACTGCGCAGACTCGCCAACGCCGTCGCAGGGCTCAAATGTTCTATCACGCACGGGGGAACAGTCGGCCGTGGTGAAAACAGGGCATTGGTCCACTACTTAAATCTGAACATGCTCCAGTGCAGGCAGATAAAGTACGAACAATACGATTTGATTGCAATAGTGGACACTCAGCCGGGCACCGGAAATAACTGCCTGCCGCAAAATACTGTGCCTCAAATTGTTTTCGATCATCATCCGTTCAAAATCACTACCCGTTTATGCAAGTTTCACGATGTTCGTCGGGAATACGGAGCTACATCAACAATCCTGCTCGAATACCTCCAACAGGCCGACCTTATTCCTGATGTGCCCTTAGCAACAGCTCTGTTGTACGCGATACGCTCTGATACACAGGATCTCGGCAGAGAGGCGACACAAGCTGATATAAGAGCTATTGAATTGCTGTTTCCAATAGCCAATAAGCGAATGTTGAGTGAAATCCAGCGAGGCAGTGTGCCCAAGGAATATTTTCGGATGCTTTCCGAAGCGCTGCAAAATGCCAGGGTATATGGTAATGCCATCGTCACCCATATCGGACAAATAAATAATCCCGATATGATAGGCGAAGTCGCTGATCTTTTCCTGCGAGAGGACGAAACGAACTGGACAATGTGCACGGGGTTCTTTGAAGGGAAACTGCTTATTTCTATTAGAACATCACAGGAGCAAAATAGAGCGGACAAAGCTGTTAAGTTTATAGTTGCCAGAAAGGGGACCGGTGGAGGACATCTAACTTATGCCGGCGGACAGGTTCCACTGAAAAAAGACTCCGAATCAGAGCGCCGAAAACTTAAAAAATTTATCGAAAACAAGCTCCTTCAAGCTGTCGGTATGTCTGGAGTGCGATGCTCCACGCTTCTTGCGGAGTGAGAAGCAATGGTTCTGCAGCAGAAAAGTAAACAAAATGCAGGCTATTCGACCCTGTCTTATGTCGACGGCAGAGGCCCTTAGATTTTTCATAATCATTTGTTTGTTACTGTTGCTGCCGATCCATTGCTGTGATATAATTTGTGCGAATAGGCGAATAAGATAAAGACACGATTCTCTATAACCCTGAAACTACTGATAACGATCTTGTTAATGAGTTCTGCAAAATTGAGGTTAGGCATACTTTGAAAAGAAAAAAATCGTT
>CAZLIO010000302.1:0-5229 GCA_964559025.1 uncultured Pirellulales bacterium
TAACACATAAATTCTAATACACTTGCCAGATACTTGCAAATTCATTTCTCCAAACAGCATCCGAAACAAACACAGATTGCAATGACCCACCCTTCAACTTGCCAACTCGGCTCGGCAGAGCTACGCCGGAGCAGATTATTCGTTCTAAATTTGGGATGAGGAAGCTACTTTGGTCGAAGGTGTGCGCTCCGAGTCCCCACGCCCGGCGGAATCGTAATGGTCTGTCGTTCAGAGAGAGACCGCCGTTCCGTTTTGCCGTCAAGGGAAATGGAGACCTTCGTGCCGAGCTTCTTCAGGTAGCGGTCTGATAGCTCCAACGTCCACCTGGAAGCATTCCTGGCAAAATGGCGGCAGTAGTGAGGGTCGTAATCGAACCGCACGTGAAGCCCGCTGGCCGGAACGTTTTCGACCCGACTATGGAGGTAGGCGCAGTACTCGTTTAAGCCCATCCACCGCTTGTCTTTATTGGCCTCGATCCAGTCCCTTTTTCTCAGGTCGATTCGCCGTTCTCCGACTACCTTCGCCACATGCAAGGTCGCCGTAGGTACCTGCTGGAGGTTCTTTATAAGGCTGGTGATCTCTGAGTCTGTCCGTTCGACCAAATCCAAATCGTGACAGGAGAATTGTTCCGGGCACATCTGAGGTATACTGAATTGGATAGTGTAGTCGGTTCCGACATAGTGCCATCGACCGGCGCCGTATCCGGCGATCGCCGCCAGACGCCCGTTATCGTGCTCGAGGCTTGTGCCGGGGCGGATAGTCACTGCAAGCGGAGTCACGCCGAACTGTCTCTCGATCGCATCCCGCCCGACCTTGTAGAGAAAAAGCATATCGTTCGAGGGTACGGGTCTGTCGCGGCGCTCGTCATAGGTTTCCTGGTACCAGTCTGAGTGTGCCCTCTCTCCAGCGATAGGCGCATCCCACCACGGCCCGGGCGGCGAATCCAGGTCCCAGGTCATGTGTGTCCACACCCGATGAGCTTGAATCTCGAACACACCGCGCCGCAGACCTTCGTCAAGTCCTTCCTTGGTGGAACCGTAGTCCTGCACATTGCCAAACGGATCAGTGAACTTATCAATAGCCCAGGGGTTTTCGACCATGCGCGTCACCGGGTTGGCATAGCCGGGCGTGACGTTCTGGACCATCACGAAACCATACTCCTCCAGCGGCTCAACCAGGTACTTAATAATGTCCTCTTTGCACGGCGTCGGATAGTGCCACCTCAGGCTATAGGCATGTTCCGAGGCTCCCATGTCATCCATGATGAAGATGAAAGCGTTCTCGAAGTTATCGTTGAACAGACCATACCCGATGCAGTAGACCAGCGCTCTTCTGAAAAGCTGCCTCATCACCTGAAACTTGCCGAACCAGCTGCGGCCGCCCCCAATCCAGACCGCCTTCGTCTCGTCGCTTATGTCCCGCACCACCAGTTGTGGATATTCTCCTATTGTACCGAGCACGACTGTCGCAGGGCGCGCCTTGCAGCGGACAATCCGCAGCTCGGACTGCGTCTCGACCTGCACAACCGTTCCAACTGAGCCGGCAGTGATAAAGTGCTCGCCGGATATTGTCAACGCGGCGTTTGTGCTCTTGGGCGGTCGGTCTGAAACGCCCTGATAGTCAACGCCCAGGAGGCCGGACAGTTCGGGAGCCGCGACATTATCAAACAGGGCTATTAGGCTCATTCCATACTCTTCCACGGCGCGGCGCACGGTTTCATAGTTGGCGGAGAATCCTTCAAGCTGGTCCGGATCGGCCATCCATATAAGGCAACTGTAATTCGGCTTCGCGATGCCGTCCAGGAACCGGTTGATCTGAAGCCGCTGCTGGTCGAGACGCAGGATGTCGAACGGAATCCCCCATATCTTGAGCATGGTTATTACGTCACGGAAGTCTTTGTCTGACTCGCGCGTTCGACCGCCAGAGCTTCTTTGCTCATCGATGCTGTAACTACCTGGGTCGTCCCACTGGTCACCGATTACCACAAGTACCCGGTAAGGTCTCGAGGCGGCCCGGCTGGGCTCGCCGGCTATCGCACCACTCGTGACTATCGCCGGCAGCAGCACGAGAGAAAGCAGGGATATAAATTTGGTTCGCATAGTTGTCTCACCGAAAAACTCAAATTTACTTGTCACTGAAGGACTTATGTGAGCTTGCTTCATGTCACTAATTTTACTATCTTGGTACCATTAATACCACAGGAAATCTTCTAACAAACCTTCGTACTCTCCTGAGTACATCTTCAGTAAAATGGCCGGATATGGTTAACGGGATGATATATCTTCAACTTCATCTATGGTCTTCGGTATTTTTTTGCCCAACACACGATGTCCGTTTGCTGTCACCAGAACATCGTCTTCTATTCTCAGACCTCCAAAATCCTCATACTTCTTAACCATATCATAGTTTATGTATTGCGAGTGTTTCTTCTCAGCCTTCCATTTATTTATCAATTCGGGAATGAAATAAACTCCCGGCTCCACTGTTATCACAAAACCCGCCTCGAGCGCCCTGCCGAGCCTCAAAGACCTCCAGCCAAACTCAGGATTCCGCCTAATTGTATCCGTATAACCGACATAATCTTCTCCCAGCCCTTCCATATCGTGGACATCCAGCCCTAACATATGCCCTAATCCGCACTGAAAGAACAATGTATGTGCCCCCGCATTAACAGCTTCCTTGATATCCCCCTTCATTAACCCAATCTCTTTTAAGCCGGTTGCAAGAACCTCGCAGGCCAGGCGATGGACGTTTCTGAATTCAACGCCCGGCTTTATCGCCTCAATCGCTCTTTCTTGTGCGCTCAGGACAATAGTATAAATTTCCTTTTGTCTTTCTGAAAATTTTCCACTCACGGGAATTGTCCTGCTAATGTCACTGGCATAGCCAAGACTGGTTTCTGCACCCGAATCATTGATAGCGATATCGCCTTGCTTCATTACGTTTCCATAATAGTGATTATGAAGTATCTCTCCGCGGATCGAGAAAATAGTGGGAAAGGCAAGACGACATCCACTCGATATGGCAATTCCCTCCATCGCACCGGCAACTTCCATCTCAAGCATACCGGGTCTTGACATCTTCATCGCCATCGTCTGCATTTCATAAGAAACGTCAAGGGCCGCTTCAATTTGTTCAATCTCTTCCCTCCTTTTTAAAGACCTCTGTACTACTACAGCTCTTATTAAACTCTCTGAGACATAATCCTGGACTACGGTTGGATGTGTTCCCAATAATCTTTCGATTTTCAAAACATTTTCCGCCCTGTACTGGGGAAGAAAATGGATTTCACTGCCCTGCTGAACAGCTCTTTTTAATGTGACCTGCAATTTATCAAGCGAAGCGCTTTCGCGAACACCTGCTTCCTGACATCGTTCACTCAAAGCCGGCTGCGGCCCCGTCCAGATAATATCATCAATCGTCAAATCATCTCCGAAGATGACTTCTTTGTCCCGGTCAACGTCGATAATCGCAGCCAGAGATGGAAAATCGAGTCCGAAATAGTAGAGAAATGAGCTGTCCTGCCGGAAAGAATACTGATTGTCCGGATAATTCATCGGGCTTTCTTCATTGCCTAAGAAAAGAATTAATCCGGATTGAACCTGCTCTTTTAGGCGGCTTCTTCTTTCAACATAGACGTTTGCAGTAAACATCTCTAATCCTTATGTATCGTTCGCTTTTTTTGAGTTGCCAGACTAACCAATATCAGAGCAGCGACTGACATTGTTATTGCCGGCAATACCGCATCCAGACCTGAGAGGTAAGCCGGCAGGGAGTCTTTTATAAAGCTCATTTCTTCCCAGGCCAAAGCCGTCACTGTTCCCGAAACAATCGAGGCGATAGCGCCTTGTTTGGTGGCGCCCTTCCAGAACAAAGCAGCAACCAAACAGGGAGTAATCGCAGAGCCGTAAATCGTAAAAGCATAGAGTGCTTTTTCAAAAACAGTTGTGGATTCGGCAAATGCCAGGGATACCAGCCAGGCGATTATGCCGAAGGTCAATACCATAATTCTGCTGAGGAAAATGACTCTCTTTTCACTTGCTCTGGGATTGATATAGTTCATGTATATATCACGAATGACACAGGTGGCCGGCACTAACAAAAAAGAATCAGCGGTGGAGATAATTATGCCCACGACGGTTATCATAAAGAAGGTGCCCAGGACAAGCGGCATGAATTGTTTGGCCGCGTAAATGAGCACGTACTTTCCATATTCGGCATCCGGTATCATGCTCGAACATATCCATGCCTCTAAAATAATTAGACTCTCGATTAACAATACAGCAATGATCATGATGGTAACAGCTTTCTTGGCGCCCTTGGCATCCTTGCTGGCAAAGAACCGCTGATACTGATTAGCATCGCCCATGATAAGCAGAAATACCGGCAGGCAATAATTGATTATCTCGGTCTTGCTGTAAACGCCCCAGAACTGCATGTGCTCGGGCTTTCCCATAGCTTCAAAAGCAGCTTCCATACCACTCCATCCCCCGGCCTTAACTAATACAACGGGAAGGGCAATAATCAACGTCACGGTTATGACGATGCCTGTCACTATGTCCGTATAAGCAAGGCTCATAAGCCCGGCCAGGATGGTATAGGTGATAATGAAAACCGCGGCGATGATTGTGGCGGTGCCGGCAGATAAAAGGGAATTACCCGATTCATCGGTCAGGATTACTTCCAGGACCATGCCGCCGGCATTGAACTGGTAGCTGACGATCACCATATAAGCGGTCACGAGGGCGAGCACTGCTAAGAGGCGGGCGACCTGGCCGTAGCGCGTTCCGATGATTTCAGGCACCGAATATACTTCGTAGCTGCGTGCTCTGCCGGCGATTTGGGTCAGGAGAATCATGCCAATGACGCTGCCGATGGGCAGGATGACGGCAGCGAGTCCGGTTTCGTAGGTTTTGCCGGCATTGCCAACTATCGAGCCTGTGCCGATCCAACAGGCCAGCATCGTACATACAAGAATCCAGGGTGAAAGGGTCCTGCCCGCCACTGAGAAATCGGCCTGGGTCTTGACCTGCCGGGATTTGTAAATTCCGATTCCGGTCAGGGCAAACAAATAGACAAATATGGCAATTAAATAAGTCATCTGTCCCTCGATAATATACAGAGAATAGAAATGTAAGCAAGAGCATAAACCTCAAAACTGCTGAGCATCATAGTAGGATTCTATATGTTATTTGACAAACTGCTCGACAAAATATTTCGGTGTCAATG
>CAZLIO010000303.1:0-5211 GCA_964559025.1 uncultured Pirellulales bacterium
TATCGGGGCTCCAGTAGTACGAAGGTTTGGGATGGTTATGAATCGCCACGCCGATCTTGTATTCTTTGCAGAGCTTATCAATCAGGTCAAAGGCATCCTCCGGCGGTTCCGACACAATCGTTTCTATTCCCATCTCCTTTGCGAAGTCGAAGACCTTTCGGCATTCCGCCTCGTCGTTTGGCAGCCCGACAACGCCGTAGTTTGTCAGTTTTACTCCGGTTTCACGGAGCTTTTGCAGCATTTCCCTCTTGTTTTCGGCGGACATATTGTGGTCGGTCTTGACATCGGGCTTTTCCTTGCTCATTTGCTGGCCCGGATAAACCTCGATATAGCGCATATTAAGCGCCTTGGTTTTGTCAACCGCCTCGAAAAACGTGAAGCGATTGAAACTGTACGCCTGCATGCCCAGTTTCCAGCCTTTCAGGTCATCGGCGTTTGCGTTTGCCCTGGGTGCCCAGCTAAAACACAATACAAGAGCCAGTAACCCGGCAATAAGTTTTGTCTTTCTGTTCATTTCTTTTTCTCCTGTAATTAAGACGTTATTTCCGGAGAAAATAGTATAACTATAATCTCCAACCTTCCCGATATTCACGTTTTAGATATTTTTCGGCCTCAGGCATATTGGTAACCTTGAAGTCCGGCCCGTCCCAGAATAATTTCCGGCCGGCGCGGGCCGCCACATTACCCAAGAGGATAGTTTCACTCAAGGGGCCGGAGTAATCGAAATTGGCTGAGGGCTTCGGGCCGCCCTTACACGCCCTTATCCATTCCTGGTAGTGGTCAATACCCCTGCCCAAAAACGGCTCCGGAGGTTTGAAACCTCTCATCTTCGATTCCGGTATCAGTCTCGGCCCGCCCATATGCGGGGCCATTATCGTGCCCTTTTCGCCGTAGTACAGCCCGCCCTGGCCGGGCAGCTTCCGTCCCGGCTCAAGCTCCCTTGGCAAAAAGGGCCTGTTAACGCCGTCATACCAGGTAACTGTTGCAGGCGGCTGTTCGCCGCGCTCAGGAAATTCCCATCGAACGACTGTCGCCTCCGGATAAGTTTCATTATTAAACCTGGACGGATGCGCCTCCACGCTTATAGGATATTTCAGGTCGAGCGCCCAAAAGACAGGGTCTATTATATGACAGCCCATATCTCCTAACGTTCCCGTACCGAAATCCCACCAGCGGCGCCAATCCCCGGGCAGATAAGTGTGATGGTAGGGTCTGAAGGGGGCCGGGCCTAACCACAGGTCCCAATCGAGCGTTTCAGGTACAGGCTCAGCCTTTTGAGGCCGGGTACCGCCGCCCCAGTTTTTGTCACTGAAGATATCCACCTTTCGTACCTTACCAATCATCCCCGACTTGATAATCTCCACCACGAGCTTGACTGATTCTTCAGCGTGAATCTGAATACCCATCTGCGTCATTACTTTGTACTTTCGGGCCGCCTCGGTAAGCTGACGAACTTCAAAAACATCGTGCGCCAATGGCTTCTGGCAATAGACGTGCTTGCCCATCTTGATGGCCATCATAGCCGCAACGGCGTGGATATTGTCCGGCGTCGATACAGTAACCGCATCGATATTTTTGCCTTCTTTATCTAACATCCTGCGGAAATCACGGTATGTCTTCACGTTTGGAAAGCGTTTGAAAGTACCGGCTGCGTGTTTCCAATCGACGTCACAAAATGCCACTATATTTTCCGTGCTGACCTGGCTGACATCGCTGCCCCCCATACCGCTGACACCAATGCAGGCGACGTTTAGCTTCTCGCTCGGCGATATAAAGCGACGGCCTCCAAGTACGTGCCTGGGGACAAAAGTAAACGCCGCCGCTGCCGCTGCAGCGCCCATAAAATCACGCCGAGATATCGCGCCGTCGCCATAGCGCCTTTGGCGCGTCGGCGACTTTCCGTTTTGTTTTTTGTTAAGGTTTTTCCTGTCTCTCATAACAATATTCCTTTTGTATCTTATAACCACAGCGCATTTATCGTTTTACAGACCACTACAGCTCCCAGCCCTCGCGATAACTACAGCGGAGGAACTTATTAGCCTCGGGCAGATTGGTAATTTTCAAATTCCTGCTGTCCCACAGAAGACTGGTACGGGTCAGCTTTTCTTTTAGTTCCGGGCGCAGCGCGACGTTGCCCAGAAGTACCGCCTCGGCCAGCGGCCCCGCGTGGTTGAAATTGGAACCCGCAGGCTTGCCTCCCTTGCACGCATCTATCCATTCCTGATGATGCCCGGGCGAGCGGGGGATGACCTTGGGCGGCGAGCCGAACTCTTTCCTTTTCGATTCCGGTATCAGCGTGTATCCGAACATTTTTCCCTTATCACCGACAAACAGCGTACCATTCGTGCCAAACTGCTGACCATCCTCTAATTCCTCCGGACGCGGCGGCCTTAATCCGCCATCGTACCAGGTCAGTTTCATCGGCGGCATATCTTCGCGGGCGCCGAAATGGTACGTTACCATCGATGCTACCGGAAATGTCTCTGTGTTGACCAGAGTGCAGCTCGCCTCAACGCTTAGCGGATATTTGAGCTTCAGTGCACGCCAGATAGGGTCGATACTGTGGCAGCCGATGTCGCCCAGCGCTCCGGTTCCGAAATCCCACCAGCCTCGCCACTTAAAAGGCGCATAATCAGGATGATACGGGCGCTGCGGTGCCGGGCCAAGCCACAAATCCCAGTCTAACGTTTCAGGGACCGCCGGCGTATCCGTTGGTCTGCCCACGCCTTGAGGCCAATATACATCATCAAGACCGCGCAAAGGCCTGTCCGTCCATACGTGCACCTCGCGCACCGGTCCTATTGCGCCGGCCCAGATATATTCGCACATCAGCCGCGTTCCCTCAGATGCCTGCCCCTGATTTCCCATCTGGGTGGCGACCTTGTACTCGCGGGCCGCCTTGGCAAGCACACGGGCCTCATGTACTGAGTGCGTCAGCGGTTTTTCGCAATAGACGTGCTTGCTTCTCTTTATGGCCGCTATCGATGCTACGGCGTGAACGTGGTCCGGCGTGGCGACAATCACGGCGTCAATGTTCTTGTCCTCCTCGTCTAACATTATGCGAAAGTCTTTGTATTTTCTCGCGTTGGGATAACGCTTAAATGTCCTGGCTGCCTGTCTCCAGTCCACATCGCATAGGGCCACAATGTTTTGGCTGCTTAACGAGCGAAGGTCGCTGCCGCCCTGGCCTCCTACACCGATGCCGGCTATATTGACCTTCTCGCTCGGCGGGATATGACGCGCACCTCCAAGCACATGCCGGGGAATGACCGTGAACGCCGCCAATCCGCCAAGGCGGACTGCAGTACCCATAAAATCACGTCGCGATATTTTTCTGTCTTGTTTTTCGTTTGGCTTTTTGCGGTTTTTCATAAGAATACTCCTCTTGCATCTTAATAATTATTTCTTACCCATCGCTCGCAAAATCGGCGAGTAGTTAATCACCCATTTAACCTGCTCTATAATGTCCATCCATCTCGATATTCGTCGCGGATGTATTTGTTGGCCTCAGGCAGATTGGTAATCTTCATCTTTGGGCCGTCATAGTACAGCTTAATACCCTTTTCATACAACTTCTGCCCCATGCGCAGGGCAATATTACCTAATAAAACCACTTCGGTCAGCGGCCCTGAGACATCGAAGTTGGAGCCGGCCGGCGGGCCGCCCTTACAGGCATTGAGCCACTCTTTATGATGACCGGGTGAGCGGGCCAGAATCCTCGGAGGCCTGCCGTATTCTTTGCTCCTTGATTCCGGCAGCAGTCTGTGGCCTAACATCTTGCCCTTGTCGCCCACAAACAGATTGTCGTCGGCATTGCCGAAACGCAAACCTTCCTCAAGCTCTTTCGGCCGGGCGGGCATCAGACCGCCGTCATACCATGTCAGCTTCAGCGCCGGAAAATCGTACCTTACCGGGAATTCATAACGGACGATAGACGCCAGAGGCGCGGTTTCTGAATTCACCCCGCTGGAGCAGGCATCCACGCACGTCGGATAGCCCGGCTTCAAAGCCAGGAAAATCGGAGCGAGCTGATGACAGCCTATATCGCCCAGCACTCCCGTTCCGAAGTCCCACCAGCCGCGCCAGCTAAACGGCAGATAGCAGGGATGATAAGGCCGTTCCGGTGCCGGGCCAAGCCACAAATTCCAGTCCAGCCCCTCAGGCACATCCGGAGTTTCCTTCGGCCGGTCAATGCCACGAGGCGATATCGGCCTGTTGCACCAGGAATGGACCTCGCGAACCGGACCGATTGCACCGTCCCAGATAAATTCGCTCACAAGACGAGTCTCTTCAGATGCCTGACCCTGGTTGCCTAATTGAGTGGCGACGCCCGCCTCTCGGGCCGCCTCGGTAAGTTTGCGGACTTCATATATCGAATGGGCCAGCGGTTTTTCGCAATACACATGCTTGCCCGTCTTGATTGCCTTCATAGAGATAACAGCATGTGTATGGTCCGGCGTGGCTACTACCACCGCGTCGATATTTTTGTCATCTTTGTCTAACATCCTGCGGAAATCGCGGTACTTCTTAGCCTTTGGGTAGCGCTTAAAAGTTGCAGCCGCATACTTCTGGTCCACATCGCACAGAGCGACAATATTTTCACTGCTGAGGGCGTCGAGGTCGCCGGCCCCTCGGCCGCCTATGCCGATACCGGCTATATTGAGTTTCTCACTTGGTGGAATACGCCCGGGGCCGCCAAGTACGTGGCGGGGGACTATTGTAAATGCAGCTACGGCCGCTGCGCCGCCGATAAAATCACGGCGGGACAGCCCGGTCTCTCTGTCGGTCGCCCGGGACCTTTGCGCAGATTGCGTCTGCCGCCCTTTAGCAGTTACTTTATGGCCTTTCATAACAACGTTCTTCCTGGATTAAGCCCATTTCTATTTTCACAGCGTGTTTGGCAAACTCTCAGCAAATTCAAGGGCCCGTTTTGCTTATCGAGCATCTTTCGGAAGTCTTTCCACTTCCTCGCATTTGGTAAGCGTTTGAAGCCACATGTTTCATTTGCACTCCATCATACTTTCGAGCAATGAGTTCCCGAAACCACTACAAGGGAAGGTATAGCCGGCGTCGGTCACCCCGGGTCGAAATTACCGGGATTCGCCGAAAACAGCCCAATAAATAGCAGAAGGCTCTATGTTTCGCGATTCGCCTAAACCTTCATCTCCAGCGGTCCCCAACCATTGCGGGGCTCGCGCCAGGCCAAGTCGT
>CAZLIO010000304.1:0-5173 GCA_964559025.1 uncultured Pirellulales bacterium
CGGTTCGGGTATGATGTACTTTGATGATATTTGTCTGTATGCTCCGTCACCATAACCCGGAATTTTAATTGCGTCCATTGCTTCTTGTGAAATGAGTTCTGCAAAATTGAGGTTAGGCATACTTTGAAAAGAAAAAAATCGCTTCTTGTTTTTTCTTTTCAAACAGTATGTTCTTGTGTAATAAGTAGTTAGCAGATTATTTAAGAAAATCAAAAAAACAGATTTTCTTAAATAATATATGCCTAACCTCAATTTTGCAGAAGCCTTTCTTGTGAAGCAAGATATGGGAGCGTGGTTAATGTAGCAGTCGCCGCGGCGCCCAGCCGGGGTAGATTCGTGTCAGTTCGGGGCTTATATTGAATGGTTCGATATAAGCCCTTTTTGTGTGGTCAGACTTTCAGTTTTATCTTTCGCCGGTGTACCATCTTTTGGGGATGTTGTCTCCTGTGGTTTCTTCAATGGAGCTGACATGTCCATCGAGCCAAAGAACATTAAGTCGTCCGCCGGTCCTGAAGTCTTCGTGACGCCTTATGTTGTGTCTGAAGATATCGCGGTAGTAATTCTGACGATGGCCGCCCTGGCGGTAGTCAGTTATATTGAGAGTGCCGGGGCCGCTATTGAAAAGCATGTCCCGGGTATCCTGTTCGAATCTTGGTTCGGCGTGGTCGTGGCAGATGTTAAATTCCGAATGCGGGCGTATCTTAGTTGTATCTCTGCCCCTGGCATAGCCGCTAAGACCCTGGGCCGCTGTCCGAATAGCCTCGGGATCGACATCGTATATTAGATCCGGCACACGTGTTAGACTCGGACAACCAAAAATCTTTCTGTCCTTAAGGTAATCTATATAGACAATACCCCAATAGGCGTCGTTATCATTGGTTTTTCTAAGATTACCTCTTGCATCGTACCACAGGAATCTGTTGGCGTTCTTCGGATCGGCAAGTTTCATGTCATTGTCGCCAAGGTACATCAGTATGGCTAATCCTATTGATCTTTGGTTGGATTTGCACGATGTCTCCTTTGCTATTTCTTTGGCTTTTCGCATGGCCGGCATTAGAATCGCCAGCAACAGGGCAATGATAGCAATCACAACTAAAAGTTCAATTAACGTGAAGCCTCTTTTTGTGTGCTTGGTAGAATTTGTTTTGTAATTCATCGTTGGTTTACCTCCCGTAGTACGCTGATATTTCCCTTGTGCCACAGTTTGACAAGGCTGCTGCTGGTATTATCCTTTTTATAATACTAAACGTGTACGCAGGTTGCAAATGAATATTCTGTAATATCGAATTGCTGTTTTTTTCAGCACATAAATATCGATTATTGATTAGTGATTGTTTATAATTGACAGCGAATAAGATATATAGTGTCGTTTCTAAAGAGTAATTGTCGCATATTGTCATTCCCGCGAAAGCGGGAATCCAGTTTTTTTACTTATGGATTCCGGCTCAAGGCCGGAATGACAGAACGGTAGAAAGTTTAACCTAATTTTTTGGAAACGGTAATAGATACTAATTTTTAGAAACCGGTAAATAAGAGGTGCTCTCATTTTATGAACTGGAGGTGTTCTATGAAAAAGTCATTATTAAAATTGACACGCCGGTCGTTTATCAAAAAAAGTTCGGCGGGATTAGCCGGTGCGGCTTTGTAAAAATGACATGGATGATATTATAGAAGCCTTTGCAAAGGTCGCGCAGAATATCGATAAGCTAACATAATGGTCTATGATTCGTGACTTACAACTGAATAACCAAAACCAACAACAAAAGGCGGAGGATGGATAAAGGAGAATATCGAATTCGCCGTGGGCGAACCTTTGGTATCGAACAAGGAATTCTGAATTATAAAGCACACGCCAGAGAATAGCTTTCTCAGCTTTGGTTTTGGTTATGGTGCAGATTGCAAGTTGGAACAACTATCCTTTATTTATAGTAATTTTATATGGGAGATAGCTGATGGGGACAATTGATTTACGCAGTGACACTGTTACTTTGCCGACACCGGCGATGCGAGAGGCAATCTATCGCGCTAACCTTGGCGATGACGTTTTCGGCGAAGACCCGACGACGAACCGGCTTGAGGAAATGTCTGCCGAACGAATGGGAAAGGAAGCGGCACTTCTGGTCGTCAGCGGGACGATGGGAAATTTGGTGTGCACCCTTACTCATTGCAGGCGTGGAGAGGAGGTGATTTTGGGCGACCGGTCACATACGTTTCTTTACGAAGCCGGCGGCATGTCAACGCTGGGCGGGATACACCCGCATACGATATGCAATCAGCCTGACGGTACGATGAGGCTGGAGGACATCGAGGGGGCCATTCGCGGCAATAACGTACACTTTCCCCGGACCCGGCTGATATGTCTGGAGAACACGCATAACCGCTGTTACGGCTCTGCGCTTAGGTCTGAGTACATTGATTCAGTTTCGGCACTGGCAAAGGAGCACGGCCTTTCGGTACATCTTGACGGCGCACGGATATTCAATGCCGCTGTTGCCCTTGGTGTTGACGTCAAAGAGCTGACGGCGAACGTTGATTCGTTGAGTTTCTGCCTTTCGAAAGGGCTTTCGGCGCCGGTGGGCTCGGTGGTTTGCGGTTCGAGCGATTTTATCGCGGAGGCACGGCGGGCGCGTAAAGTGTTGGGGGGAGGGATGCGCCAGGCCGGGGTGATTGCGGCAGCAGGTATTACGGCACTGGAAGAGATGGTGGATAGGTTGGCGGAAGACCATGAAAATGCCCGGCGTCTGGCTGAAGGGATAGCGGGTATAGGCGGATTGTCGATTGAGCTTGCAAAGGTGCAAACAAATATCATTTACTTCGAGCTGGATGAGGGTCGAATGACACCTATGGAGCTGGTAACGGAACTTGATAAGAAAGAAGTCAAATTGCTGTCCGTGGGGGCGAGACGGCTTCGGGCGGTCACTCACTACGGTATCAGTGCAGAGGACATCGATTTGACAGTAAAGGCCCTGGGTGAGGTAATGAAGGCGGCGTAGCTTACATTGCAGTTGATTGTGCACAGTTTGGATTTTTTAGGCGGTGAGGGATTTTGATAAAGTATAAAGATTGAGAATGAAATGCAAATTTTCACAAGGAGAGATACAAATGAAACGGGCATACGGGACAGTAATATTGATAATTGCAGCCGCGGCAATTTTTAGCGTATTTTGTATAGCAAGTGGTCAGGGCCAACATAATAATCCGGCTGATGTACGGCTGCCGGGGGCGCGGGCCGTTATTGAAGCCGGCCGTTATCCGACTATCCAGGCGGCGATAGATGCGCTGCCGGAAGAGGGCGGTGTTGTTCGTTTGCCGCCGGGTACTTTTGAGATTAGTGAGCCATTGAAGGTAACTAAGCCCGATGTGCTTATTGAAGGTGCCGGCACGGCCACGCATATTAAGAACATCAACGCCGAGGGCAAAAGTGCGCTGATACTTCAGCACCCAGGTGGAGGTGACAACCGAAAGGCTGAGCTGTGGCGGATTAGGTTGGCTAACTTTCGCATCACCGGCAATGAAAAGAGCGGCCACGGTATCGAGGCGAGGCGGATAAACGAAATCTTCATTGATGGTGTTACTGTCAGCTATCACGGCGGCGACGGAATTCAACTGTACTATTGCTACGAGGACCCGCGGATATGCGATTCGCTGATGACTTATAACAAAAAGACGGGGCTGAACATGATAGGCTGCCACGATGTCGTCGTATCGGCGAACCAGTTTGAGGAGAACCAGGATGCCGTCAGGTTCATCGACGGCTTCAACCTCTGTATGACGGGCAATAATCTCGACGACCATTTGGGTCACGGTGTTGTGATTGAAAATACTTACGGGTCGGTCGTTTCAGGCAATATGATAGAAGAATGCGCGGGGACAGCCATTGTGCTGGACAGGGACTGCTACGGTATTGCGCTTAGCGCCAATGTAATTGCGCACAACAGTTCCGGTGGAATAGATCTGCGCGATGCCCACGGCTGCACTGTGAGCGCCAATACTTTTACTATTTCCGGCCCGGACGCTCTGAGCATCGGGCCAGACAGCGGGCGCATTACGGTTACAGGCAACAACTTCTCCAACAGCTATATCGGTGACGGCAAGTTAAAACGCGGAACGAATGACCTGGTGGCAGCCGGTATGGTTCTCAACAGCACATCCGATGTCACCGTGGTCGGTAATCTGTTTTCGAGCGTTCGGCCAAAGGCACTAACTATCAAAGGCACGCCAAGTGAATGTGTATTGTTTACTGATAATGTTCTGGTCGATGTGGCCAGCGACCACAGGAAATTAGGCACATCGTTGGTCAAAGACAACCTTGAAGCTGAGCGTTAAGGTCATGGGGAAACAGAGAAAGGATAAAATGAAGCTAATAAAAACGTTGTCTGTGGGCCTTTTGATTAGTTTGTTTTTGGGTATTGCAGAGATACAAGCGATCGTGACGGAGCCGGTATATCCGGGGAAGGAATGGGCAAAGAAAAGCCCGGAGGAAGTCGGCTTAGACGCAGGGAAACTGCAGGAATTAAGTGATTACGCCGGTGGATTCGGTTGTGTGGTGCGGCACGGGTATATGGTTTATAACTGGGGCGATGCCGACAGGCGAAAAGACGTCGCATCGGCGGCAAAACCTTTTTACTCGCACTTTTTGTTTAAGGCCGTAGAGAGTGGGAAGATTTCCGGCCTTGATGAGAAGGTCAACAAGTGGGAACCGCGGCTGAACCAGATTAACAGGGACCTTGGCTATAAAGACCGGGGCATCAGATGGCGGGACTTTGCGAACCAGATATCATGCTACGGTCTTGCCGAAGCGCCGGGGACGGCCTACGCTTATAACGACTGGCAGAAGGCGCTGTTCTGGGACACGCGGTTTGAGAAGGTCTACGGTGTTAGTTATGAAACGGTGGATGCGGATGTCCTGCATCCTATGCTTACCGACCGGCTTCAATGCCAGGACAATCCGACGTTTATGGCCTTCGGTGTAAAGGACAGGCCCGGCCGACTGGCGATTTCGCCGCGGGATTTTGCACGTTTTGGATTGTTGTATTTGCGTAAAGGCAAATGGAAAGACAGGCAATTAGTCAATCCCAGGCATGCGACGATGGCGGTGACGAGCCCTCTGCCGAATTCAATTCCCCGGACGGACGGCCGGGAGGCGGAGTTGATACCGGGACAGCGTTCGATA
>CAZLIO010000305.1:0-5130 GCA_964559025.1 uncultured Pirellulales bacterium
GAAATCACGGGCGGCACACCTTACGGGGCTACGACTATGGCCGGTGCCGATGGTTCTCGTCAGCCGAGCGAGAATGAGTTAGCAATTGCAAGGTTCCAGGGCAAACACGTGGCCGAGATTACGCAGAAGCTCTGCGGCTGATGAGTCATCTACGTAATAATCAAAATGCTTCCGGCAGGATTTCTCTTGCGGCGGCACGAAGGTAGTTTGAAATCTGCCTTTCGGAGTTCATCCCAAGCACCTTTCTGGCCACGTTGTTGCAGTCCTCCACGGTTACCGAGCGAATCATCTGCTTTATCTCCGGTATCATCGGCGCAGTAAGCGAAAGCGTTCTAATGCCCATCCCCAAGAGCAGCATAATGTACTCCGGCTCGGAAGCCATCTCGCCGCAAACGCTGATGTCTATCTGTGCCTTGTGCGCATCCTGAATGACCGTCCTGATAAGCCGAAGCACCGCAGGGTCCGCCGACGAATACAGTGTAGAGACCAATTCATTGCCCCTGTCAACGGCTAATGTATATTGAGTAAGGTCGTTTGTACCGATACTGAAAAAATCGACGTCCCTGGCGAGCGAAAAAGCAGTCAATGCCGACGACGGCGTCTCAATCATAATGCCTATCTGAATGTCCCTGTTGAATGCTATGGACTCTTCGTCGAGGTCATCCATAACATCCCGCAAAATCATCTTTGCCTGCATCAGCTCCTGTAGATTTGTAATCAGCGGAAACATAATCCTGACATCACCGAGGACCGAGGCCCGCATAATCGCACGCAACTGCGTTTTGAACATCATAAGGTTCTGCAGGCAAAATCTGATAGACCTGAGCCCCAAAAACGGGTTCGGCTCAGGTGCAAAACGCTTCCTTTGAGTATATTTATCCGCTCCAAGGTCCACTGTCCTTATTATCACAGGTCTGTCCTGAAGAACACTGACAGTCTCTACATAGGCCTGATATTGCTCTTCTTCTGTCGGCTCGGTTTGCCTGTTAAGATACAAATATTCGGTACGGTACAATCCTATACCCTCGCCTCCTTTTTGCAGGACCGCATCGGCTTCATCGTGAAATTCGATATTGCCCAACAATGTGATTTTCACACCATCACGAGTTACTGCCGGCTTTTCTCTTATCGCATCGAGCTTGTGCTCAAGCTCTGCAAACTCCTTAGAGTATTCCTGGTACTGCTGGATTGTCTGGTCGTCCGGATTAACAATAACGATGCCGCGATTGCCGTCGACAATGACCGTATCCGTGCCACTGACGGATTCGGTAAGGTCTTCGAGTGCCACAACCGCAGGAATACCTAATGAGCGTGCAACAATGGCGGCATGGCTGGTTCGGCCACCGGCATCGCTGGCAATACCTTTGACAAACTTCCTGTTGAACCCGGCGGTTTGAATAGGGCTCAATTCCCGGGCAATAATCGTAACCTCTTCGGTCAGATGCTCGACATCCTCGCGTTTCCTGTCAAGAAGCTGTATGAGCAAACGCCTTTCAATATCGTAAATGTCCGCCGCCCGCTCACTGATATAGGCATCTTTTTCCTTGCTGAAATGTGCTGCAATTTCCCGAAGTATAGTTGATACGGCGTATTCCGCCGTTACCGATTCGGAGTGAACCAAATCGGTTATCTTCTTTCGCAGGCTTCTGTCGTGCAGGAAACGCATATGCACGGCAAAAATATCTTTTATCTTACTGCTTTCGGTCCTGCCGTGTGCCGCCTCAAGTTCGGTCAATTCGCCGATAGCACCCTTGAAGGCATTTCTCACACGTTGAATCTCAGTCGTCCGTTCTGAAGCTTTTATTTCGCGGCGGGGAATGCGATATTCCTCGGAATCAATAATCAGCGCCTTGGCAATAGATATGCCCGGCGAAACAGCTATCCCCTTTTTTATTTCCATATTCAATAACCAATATCGAAGATCCGGCGCCTTTTGACGGAGTCAATATCGTAGAACCGCCTGCGGCGGAATCAATTTCACGGAGGCGGCTCACCGAACAATTTCTCTTCCACGAGCTCACGCAAAGCCCTGATAACTTTCTGGGCATCGGAACCTTCAGCCTTGATTTTTAGTTTGGTCCCACAAGTCGCAGCGAGCATGCTCATCTGCATGATACTCTTGCCGTCCACCTCAGTTTCGTTATTGCTGACGGTAATATCACTTTTAAACTGGTTTGCAATATCAACAAACTGCATCGCGGGGCGCATATGAAGGCCGTCCACGTTTTTTATCTCAACTTCCGTTTCGCAAACCACTTTTTCCAATGAATCCTGCTCTGCCTGCATTTTCAGACCCAGGGCCTTGTCCTTAACGCACGAAAATCTACATTACTATCACTACACTACAAAGACGAATTTTCATCGGCCTCCCTGAGAAGGTCTTCAACATGCTCGGCGCTTCGGCACTGCTTTAGAAACTTACGGAACTTCTCCTGCTGCAAATGCCTGAAAACATTCTCCATCGCCTGTAAATGTTTGTCCGGCTCATCGGCGGGACTGATTAGAAGTATTACCGAATAAACCGGCTGCTTGTCGAGAGCGGAAAAATCAATACCGGCACTGCTCAGTCCTATCGCGGCAATCACATCTTTAACTAATTTGTACTTCACATGAGGCACGGCAACGCCTTTACCCATCCCCGTGCTCGCTTCCTTCTCTCTTTTTATCATCGCCATGCTAATTTCTTTACACTTGCCTTTTCCGAGCTTGCCGGCTTTATCAAGTGATGAAACTATCTCTGCTATTGCACCGTCACGGTCGCGTGCCTTCAGTTCCGGAACTGTTGCCTTAAAACAGACAAAATCTGCAAATTTCATTTTATCCGACCAAAATTATACTACGTTGGCTCTGTAAGCTCTGTAAGCTCTGGGCCGCCTTTGTGTTTATTGTCTCGTTCCCTGCCCTTTGTTCTTCTGAGCTGTCGTTCAAGCTTATGGACAACCATATCAATGCAGCGGTAAGCATCTTCACCCGTTTCGGTGCCAACGAAAACCTTGCTGTGCTCGGCCCTTGCAATTATCTCCACGCTGGTATTACCACCCTGACTGCCGTCAATAATCACTTCAACCTGATTTATACTACTGTAGTATTTGGGAAGCTTGGAAGTTTTTTCTTCTGCGTGACTTCTGATAGCTTCCGTTATTTCGATGTGCTTACCAGTGATTGTAAAAAGCAAGACTATTCTCCTTAACAATTTTGCATAATGCTAATTTTCTTCGAAAACACAATCCATTTTTATTCCTGACCTTCCGAATCAGGCTCCGGCAAAGCAGCCATCCCCTGCTTCCGACCCGGCGCGATGACCCCGCCGCTGACGGTAAATCTCAATGCTTCCTCTATTGTCATATCTAAATCTATGGTCTGCTTCTTCGGCACCATTATTACAAATCCGGTAAACGGCGTCGGCGAAGTGGGTATAAGAATCGTAAGAAATTCCTTTCTGACATTGTTCACGACCTTTTCGATCCCGGAGCCGGTAACAAAACCCACTGACCATATACCCTTGCGTGGATATTCAACCGCAACGACCCTTGAGAACATCTTCTTTTGTTCTTCGCCTGTGAGGAAAAAATCCGTAACCTGTTTTACATAAGGATAGACCTGTCTCAAAAACGGCGTATTCATTATGAACTTTTCGACCATTCGCCACAGGCTTCTTCCAACCACGCTGGCTAACAGCGCTCCAACTATAAAGACGATGAAAAGCGCCACAAGGAAACCGGCTGCGGACAAAGCTACACCCATCGCTCTCCCGTCCAGATAGTCCTTAACAAAGGCTTCGCCAGCAACGAATGTTATCAACCGATTCAAACCGAATGCTATATGCCGGCTGATATTGTCCTGGATGAACTTGTAGCCCCAGACGAATATCCCGATTGTTACAATCGTCGGCAAAAGTACCGCTAATCCACGCAAAAAGTAACTTTTAAAGCGTCCCGACATCGAATTATTATAAAAACAGCCCCTGATTATTATCAATTTATCGTTTTTTTTGCAACCAAAGCCGCTTACAACACGGTTTTTTATCCAAAACACCCAAGTTTAATTTGCAGGCTTATCATAGTCAACAAAAAAGTCTTTCGGCAAATGTGCACCCATCAAATGTATAGCCGCACCCGGCAGTGAAGTAATCATCCATACTGCCCGCTGGGATAACGCTATTGCCCAAGCTGCCGACTCTTCAATACCGGCAAATTGAGTAAACAAAATGACCAGGGAACCCTCGACTACTACCACACCGCCAATGCTAACGGGGATTGCTCCCACCACCCAAGCCAATGTAAAGAACACATAGTAATACTTGAGACTTGCGTCAATACCCATGTTAACTCCAAGAATCCAGAAGGCGGTGATTACCATAATCTGTAGAAAAACCGTCAATCCAAACATTGCGAGGATTACGAGGGGATTTCTGCAATAAATAACGGCCGCATTTTTTAGTTTGGCAATTATCTTAGTGCCTTGAAGGCAGGCAAGCGACCAAGTCCTCGTAAGTATTAGTCGCCCTTTCTTGTCAGCCAAAAGGCCACAAAGAACAGCTGCAAAAACCGCGATGATACCCATAAGAATCCACTTATATTCTGCGACAATTTTTAGTAAACCATCACTCTCGTTAGAAGTTATCCCAAGGCTTTGGCCTCGTAGAAAAAGTGAGTAGAAAAATACAGCAATTATCAGCGTACTTAACAAACCTACCACTCTGTCAACAAATACACTCAAGACAGCTTCAAATCTTTTATCGGTATGCTTTGTAACGTACCATGCCCGAACCAAATCACCCCCAACAGAACCGGGCATACAAATGTTGTAAAACCAGCCTAAAAAATAGAGTTTGACAGCAGCCCAAAGACTTATAAAGATAGATTGAGTTCTAAGCAGCAGCCACCAACGCAGCCCTATTATTGCATTACTAAAAGTGAAAATACAAAGAGCGCCGGCAAAAACCCATATATTCATTTGGCGGAAATGTTCTACGAAGCTGCTCCATCTCTGCTCCTGGCCGATTCGAGACGCTGCCCAAATGATTCCACCTGTAACCAACGCAATGCGAAAAAAAAGGAATATGGACTTACTCTTTTTAGATTTAGCCTCGTCCGACAACTTCTATATCCTTAAAAACCTTGTTTTCTC
>CAZLIO010000306.1:0-5104 GCA_964559025.1 uncultured Pirellulales bacterium
GATGTCTCCGCCTTGTAGTAAAGTACGGGCATACCTGTCTTTATGCCGGTTCGCATTTGACGTGTATATACGTCACATAAAACAAAGACATTCTCCTGAAAAGGAGCTGTCTGACCGGAACCGTATATATCTACCAGCCGATAGGCATTGGCATTGTCGAGCTGAAGAAACGGGCCGAGTCGAGCATTTAAGTTTTCTCTTGTTGGCAGGTAAATATCCCTTGTGCCGGTTATATCCATACCATCTGCCCTGAAGGCTGAATCCGGGTGAAAGCCCAACAAATCCCGGCCCATCATTGCCTCGCAAAGCTTCATCGCACCACAGTATGGTTGGCCGGCTCCGTCCAGCGCAGCAGAAGGTGGATAACCATCATTCTCGTTACTGAAAAGTTCTATGGCAGCCTCGATGCTGTGAAGCTGGGCCATTTGTTTGACCTTCTGGGCAAACTTCCTGACGTTGTTCAACGCCGGTACAAGAACGCCTATGAGGATTACAATAATGCTCATAACCGTTAGCAGCTCTATAATGGTAAATGCCGCCTTTCTGTTGGACTGTTTGATGATTGATTTCATTTCTTTTCTCCTTACTTTAGGTTAAACGTTTCATTTATTAATTCAGTTCTTATGCCTGCGAGCCCAAGCTCGTGATAACCTGTATCATTGGTAAAAATACCGACAAGACAATAGTCATAACGATACTGCCAAGCACAAGAATTATAATCGGCTCCAGCATCGACATTAACGAGGCAACCAGCACGTCAACCTGCTCATCGAAGTTGTCCGCCACTTTCAGAAGCATTTTGTCCAGGTCACCTGTTTCCTCACCCACGGCAACCATATTGGAAACGATTAAGTCAACGGTTTTGGACTGCCGTAGAGGGTCGGCAAATGTATCGCCCTGCCTGATGGAATTGTGGACATTGTTGAGCATATTGGCAAAGACTTCGTTTCCCGCTGTCTCACGCGTAACAGTAAGGGCGTCCAGAATCGGCACACCGGCACCAATCAATGTTCCGAGTGTTCTGGTCCATCGTGTTACCGACACTTTATTGGTAAGCTGTCCCATAACCGGCAGCTTCAGTTTTATTGAATCCAGAACATATCTGCCGGTGCGAAACTTCCTCGCAATTTTGAGCAGAAAAATTATTCCAAACGGAATGCCTATTATGACCGCCCAGCCATATTGTGTGGCAATCCAGTTGCTTATTCCGAGCACTGTGGTCGTTACCCGGTTCAGCTCACCTGAGACCATCTCCTCAAGCACCGTCTTAAACTGCGGTATCACATATTTCATCAACAGCAAGAGAATAGTGAAAGCCGCGGTCAAGACCACCGCCGGATATACCATTGCGCTTTTAACTCGCGATTTGAGTTTCTGTGCCTTTTCCATAAAGTCAGCCACACGTGCCAATATCAAATCCAGCACACCGCCGGTCTCACCTGCCGCAACCATGCCGGTGAACAGCCGGTCAAAGGTTTTGGGGTATCTGGCCATAGCTTCCGAGAGCGTGGAACCGCCCTCAATGTCATCGGCTACGTAACCGATAACCCTCTTGAATGTCCCCGACTTTTGCTGTTCCTCGAGAATCCTCAGCGACCGCAAAATTGGCAAACCCGCATCCTGGAGCGTCGAAAGCTGTCTTGCAAATTGTGTTAGATATTTGATTTTGACCTTGCCGCCAGCACCTCGTTTGCGCGTCGGCGTCGCAGCAGCTTTTTTCGCTCCCGGCTTCTTCCCCGCACCTCGTTCACGAACCTTCGTTGGGAAATACCCCAAATTGCGTATCTTGCTTATTGCTTCCTTCTGGCTGAGGGCGTCTATCTCGTCTTTTATCTCTACGCCCTGAGCATCCAGCGCTGCATATTGAAAAACTGGCATCTTAAATACCTCCTTTGTATTGACGATTATCTATTAAGTCCCGATTCATAACGAACCAGTCCCTCCTATACTTCTTCCATTATCGTTTCTTTTACAACCTCATCTATGGTGGTAATGCCGTCATATATTGCTTCCAGACCGTTATCACGCAGCAGCCTCATACCTGCTTTCTGGCCTGCCGAACGCAGAACCGCCGTCGAAGCCTGATTCATAACCAAGTCTCGTATCTCATCATTGAATACCATAATCTCAAAAACACCCGTTCGACCTCTATAACCGGTACCGTTACACTTGCTGCAACCTCGGCCATAATAAAACTTCTTACCTTTAATATCATCCGGCGTAAGTTGTAACTCCATTAATTGCGATTCACTTGGCTCGAACGCGGTTTTGCAGTTTTCACATATTTTCCTCACCAATCGCTGGGAGACGATGCCTTCAATAGTAGCGGTAAGAAGAAACGGCTCAATCCCCAAATCTAAAAGTCGTGCTATCGAACTTGGGGCATCGGTTGTGTGCAGGGTGGTAAATACAATGTGGCCTGTCAGAGAGGACTGGGCGGCAATCTCTGCTGTTTCAAGGTCACGAATCTCTCCGACTAATATAATATCGGGGTCCTGACGCAAAATTGACCGAAGGCACCTTGCGAATACCAGGCCAATAGCCGGTTTCATTTGAACCTGAATAATACCGTCAATGTCATATTCTATCGGGTCCTCAGTGGTAATTATCTTCGTCCCAATATCATTAAGCTCATGTAAAGCTGAGTAAAGAGTGGTGGTTTTGCCGCATCCGGTAGGACCGGTAACAATTATAATACCGTTAGGCTTGTGTATAAGCTGACGGATTATTTCCTGGGCATCCGGCCTTAATCCAAGTGCCCCCAAATCAAACATGGCCTGGCTTCTATCCAGAACACGCAATACAACACTTTCTCCGAACATTGTCGGCAGAACACTAACACGCAAATCAATTGGATTGTTCTCTACCGTCAGTGATATTCGGCCGTCCTGTGGCAGACGTCTCTCAGCGATGTCCAGGTTTGCCATAACCTTTATACGTGAGCTAAGAGCCGCAGCAATGTATTTTGGTGGAGGAACCATTTCGTAGAGCACACCATCAATGCGGTAACGCATCTTATACTCATTTTCAAAGGGCTCAAAATGGATGTCCGAGGCCTTGTCACGAATCGCCTGCAGCAAAACCAGGTTAAGCAGTTTCTTGACGGGATTCGATTCAGACAGTTCCTTCAATTCATCCAGGTCAATACTTTGATTTCTGCCCTCAAATTCCGCAAGGAAACTATCACCTTGTATTTCATCTATCAGCTCAGTGATGTTTTCGTCCTGTGTCGCGTAATATTTCGTCAAAGCACTTTCCAACACATCACGGTCGGTGATCTTCGCAGTAACCTTAAAACCCATCAGTGTGCTTAGATCGTCGGTAGCTCTGAAGTTATCGGGGCTGTCAAGGGCAACGGTCAATTCATTTTGTTCTCGATTATATTCAATTGGTACGATGTGGTATGTCTTTGCCATTTGCGCCGGGACCTTTTCGACCACATCAGGAGGAATATCAAAACCATCAAGGCTCACATATTCCATTCCGCGTTGGGCCGCAAGTGCCATCTGTAGTTGGACTTCATCAACAAGACCCAGTTCAAGGAAAATCTGGCCTATTTTTACCCCTTGCCGTTGGCTCTGGATTTTCAGGCATTCATGGACCTTTTCCCTGCTGAGCACACCCATCTTAATGAGTATTCTGCCGAGGGTTCTACCCCTTAACTGCTCTACAGGAGGAAGCTTTTGTGCTTCTTTCATCTTTCCCATCAGAGTCTTCCCTTTAACTATTTAGTTTTGAATCCATTCTATTATACGACATTAAAACCTTTTTGACAGATAAATTATATGTTGGACATTTAGTTATTCAGACTATTAAAGATACTTTTTTTGCTGTTTTTCCAGCGATAATAAATAGCTGTACAGAAGGGACAAATTTTGTAAAACGCTTTAAAGAATAAAAAACGACTTTTTATGAAAAAAAATGGTAATTCGAGGTCAGGAAGAGTATGTAGAAGGCAGCAGCATGTAAATATAGGTAATATGGAAAATATGAGTCAGAGTGGATTTTTGATTAAGAGAGCACATGAAGGGGTAAGTGTATGGACATTTAGTTTTTCAGACATTTTTGAAAATTTTTACAAGTATTTGATAAATAAATGCTTATGATGATTTAGAACGATTTTGAAAATGAGCGTTTTATCGTATTGTTTACCATTTTTTCAGATAAATTCAAAAACAAGTATTTTTTGACGAAATTTGCCCAATTCACGAAAACAAATCGATAAAAAGTCTCGAAAGGTCAAGGGAAGATCGCAGAATTTATGAAAAAAAATTCACAAGTGAGTAGTGAGTTGTTAATGAGTGGATAATGAGTAGTAACTGGGTGGTGAATGATTCGCCTGCTCATTCGACATTGCTCAGCACGTGGCTCAAGGTAGAATTCTTTTAGTTGAGCTAAAAGAATTATAGTTTTCTTTGTAGGTTTTAATGAGCGTTTATAATTGATTAAGCCCTTCCGGAGAAGGGTTTTTGAGCAAAGGTAAATCTACGATATTGATTATTCAGAAGGGGATTGCCACGCTTTGCTTTGTAACATATTCACTTCTCTATGTGTCCATAAATTTTCTGCGCTTGCAATAATTAGAAGTCTGACTAAAATATGGATTTTAAGATTGAACAAGTACTTTTTTTGGAGCTGGTCAATGATTAAGGTTCTGATTACAGACAAACTTGCACAAGAAGGTATCGATTTACTCAAATCGATGGACGGCGTTGAGGCTGTTGTTAAAACCGGAATAAGCGAAGATGAATTAGCTAAGATTATCGGTGAACACGACGGCATAATCATCCGAAGCGGTACGAAGGTTACGGCTAAGGTCTTGAGTAGTCATGGTAAATTAAAGGCAATCGCCCGGGCGGGTGTCGGCGTTGATAATATCGACATCCCGGAGGCCACAAGAAAGGGTATCCTGGTTATGAATACGCCCGGCGGTAATACCCTCAGCGCCGCTGAACATACGATGGCGTTAATACTTGGGATGAGCCGGAACGTTGTGCCGGCCTGCACAAGCTTAAAAGGCGGGGCCTGGGACAGAAAAAAATATATGGGCAACCAGTTGAATAACAAGATCCTCGGCTTGTTAGGACTCGGCAGAATCGGTATG
>CAZLIO010000307.1:0-5099 GCA_964559025.1 uncultured Pirellulales bacterium
CAACAATGTAGGAGTACATTCCTTTTCCCCAAATCCTGAAATAACGACACCTGAGTGAGAAGGACTAAGCACAGCTCGCGTTAAGACTTCTATACACATTGTGAACAATGTGCGCTTTGCATTAGGCGTCATTGGTAGATTTGCGAAAATCTCTTTTTGCATTGATTTAATCGAGGGCCCAATCTTTCTTCTCAAGGTAGCACGAATCTGTTTCGGAAGTCCTGGAATCCTCTCTTGCTTACGAACAACTTCTATCTCATCCTTAATTACCTTGCTTGTTGTTTCCTTAATCTTTTCGACTGAAATCTTAGAATTTGTCTGTTTAACTTCTTCCAACTTTACGCGTATATCATCACGAGTGCTTAAAAGAAGTATCATCAACAGATCCTTTGCCTCATTTATTTGTAATGAAGATGAAAACATGCTTGGGTTTTCTTTTAGGAAATTGATGAATCGGTTTGCGTATCCTTCTATATTAACGTACGTCCTTCCTCCAAGCTTTTTTCGAAATATTTTTATTATAGTTTCCCAAGGAACTCCTACAAAGTTCGTGCTGCCATAAACCATAATACCAACGGGTGCATGTGTTGAAAGTTGAAACAATTTATCTGCTGAAGTATATATCTTACCCTCTGCTCCCCCTAAGGTAACAGCACTATCAGCAGCAAGTGCCACACCAATCTTGTTCATAATTGCAATTTCAGCGGTCATTTCTATCTACATCATATCTTATGTGCACGGATGTTGCAAATACCTCAGGAATCCCAAACTTTAATTACATTGTATCACAATTTATAATTAAAGACTAATAAAAGCCAAAATTCCCGCCAAAAATTTCGTGTCTCCTGGTTATGCCGTAGGCTCCGCCGATGGCGAGCGTATTTCGCTGCACTCTTCACGATGTCCGCCTAACGCCTTTAGGGACAGAAAATAACACAAAGGGAGGGGAAAGGCCAGGAAAATCAATTTATTATTGATTATTTATTCGTGAAATGTGCGTAATCCGCGACAGATTAGGGGACAGTTATTATGGCCGTTGTGTGGTGATGTTTGGTATGTGATGACGTATGGCGCTTTCGGGACGAACCCCCCAACGCCCTTCGGGGTTGGGGGGCTAAACAGTATTGCGATTGCTTTGGTGCCTTATAGGCACGTAAGTATTTGCTCCTAATGAACTAAGCAATCTCATTCGGCACGATGTTATCTGTAATTGTTTTAATAGAATGATGTTAAACTCTACATCATTTCTTTTTCATCTCTTGAAATATCATGCGTTTATGATAATATCCTGTTATGGATTACAAACGTCAGGAGAAAACTGAAAGTAGTGGCCTGGTGTAGCTAAGGACTTGTAAATAAGCTAAGGGGAGAACCACTTATGAAAATGAAATGTTGGTTACTTATAGATATTGGCTGTGTTGTGTGGATTTTATGCACATTATCAGTTGTGAAGGCCCAGCCCCCGCGTCTTCTTGGCGAAGACAAGAGCGGGGGCTACGACCAGAGAGCCAAACAAATTTTAGATGCTACTAACATCAAAGGCGGTCTAATCGTTCACCTCGGCTGCGGCGACGGGCTGCCACCGGCAGCCTTGATCAAACCCGCCTTCGGCGGGCTTACCGCGGCGCTACAGGTCAACGACAGATACCTCGTGCACGGGCTTGACCCCGATTCGGAAGTAGTAGCCAAGGCCCGCAAGCACATCCAAAGCCTCGGCCTGTATGGCAGAGTGTCAGTCGAAATACTCGACGGCACGGACCTTCCGTATGCCGACAACCTGGTGAACCTGCTTGTTGCCGAGGACCTTGGTCAGGTACCAATGGAGGAATGCCTTCGCGTGCTCGCTCCCAATGGCGTGGCATACGTCAAGTCCGGGGATAAATGGAATAAAATCGTCAAGCCGCGACCGGACGCCATCGATGAGTGGACACATCATCTCCACGATGCCGGCGGCAACGCTGTGGCGAACGATCTCATCGTTGGCCCGCCGCAGCATCTCCAGTGGACAGCCGGGCCGCTGTGGGCCCGCAGCCACGGCTGGACACCGAGTGTCAGCGCGATGGTCTCGGCCGGGGGGCGGCTGTTCTGTATTTGTGACGAGACACTGACCTGTGCCGACGGCAGCGTGCCAAGCAAGTGGTTCGTCGTTGCCCGCGATGCCTTCAGCGGAGTATTGCTGTGGAAACGCCCTATACCGCAGTGGGGCTCGGAGGAATTTAGCGGCACGCCCGACTCGGGCAAGGGAGTTGCCAGCGTCGGTCGATTCACTATGCCGCCGAACATTGGCAAGCGTTTGGTTGCCGTGGGCGATACTGTCTATGTCACCCTCGGCGCTACCGCCCCGGTGACGGCACTGGACGCAGCCACTGGTGACGAAAAACGTGTCTATGCCGGTACGGCCAACGCCGATGAAATCCTCTGCGACGATGGACGGCTAATTGTGTCGATCAACCCGTCCGAAAAGCCCGCCAAGACGGCGATTGGAAAGGGCAAGGTTCCCCCCGGTGCGCCCGGCAAGCACGTCTGCGCGGTAAACGCGAAGACCGGCTACGTGCTATGGAAGAAAGGTCCGTTTTCGGGTATCCGGGTCGGCCAAACTCAGGACCCGTTCGGCAGGCTCGAGCTGGCCGCCGGCGACGGCAAGGTATTCATCCTCACAACAGAGGCGATCGAGTGCCTCAACGCGAACTCGGGCAAGACTGTCTGGCGGACGAATCGCCCTGCGTTATCAGCCGGTTCGGTGCGGCGGATGGGCTTCTCGGGAATGTTCGAATACCTGCTGACAGTGATGGTTTATCGCAACGGGGTCGTGCTGCTGGCCCAGCCCGAGCCGAACACTCACCACACCTACCATACTATGCCGGGCACGCTCTATGCCTTCAACGCCAACAACGGCCTGCAAATGTGGAAGCACGCCTATGGCGGCTGGGGTCATTGTACGCCCCCGGACGTATTCGTCGTGGGCGAGGTGGTATGGACCCACGTGAACGCCAAGACCGAGTTCGGTTCTGTGTGGGGCAAGGGTTTCAAGGCCAAGGACCCCAGCATAGTAGACTATCGTATCCAGGCGCTTGACCTGCGTACCGGCGAAGTTCGCAGGGAGCTTCCGACGAAAGAAATATTCAACGTCGGACACCATCATCGCTGCTACCGGAACAAGATCACCGAGCGGTTCCTCATGTCGTGTCGGCGAGGTGTAGAGTTCGTGGACCTGTCTACAGGGCAGAACTACCAGAATCACTGGGTGCGAAGCGGCTGCCTGCTCGGATACCTGCCGTGCAACGGCTTGCTCTACGTCACGCCGCATCCATGCGAATGCTACATCAATGCCAAGCTTACCGGTTTCAACGCCCTGGCGCCGAAAAGGAAATCAAGAATTCGAGAAAATGAAGGGGCGAAAAATGACGTTGAGCCTCGGCTTGAGAAAGGTCCGGCCTTCGGACAAATTGGCCATCACCAAACAGCAATCGGGAACCCACATGAATGGCCCACGTATCGGCACGATGACCAGCGTAGCGGCGCCTCGGAGTCGCCTGTCAGTACGGAGCTGAAGGTTGCCTGGCGGGCCAACATCGGAACCAAACCCAGCGGTCTCGTCGTCGCGAGCGGCAAGGTATTCGTCGCCGGTTCGGACACTCACACCGTCTATGTGCTGAACGCCGACAACGGCAAGAACATCTGGTGCTACACGGCCGGCTCCCGAGTGGATTCTCCTCCCACCTTCCACAACGGGCTGGCAATCTTCGGCTCGGCCGACGGGCGGGTCTACTGTCTCCGCGCCGCGGACGGAGCACTTGTGTGGCGGTTCGACGCGGCACCGCGGCAACGCCTCGTGACTGCGTTCGGCCAATTGGAGTCGTCCTGGCCCGTACCGGGCAGCGTGCTCGTGCACGAAGATAAATGCTGGTTTGCGGCCGGACGCTCGTCATACCTTGACGGCGGCATCCGCCTCTATGCCATAGACCCAACGACGGCGAAAGTGCTCCACAGCGAGACGATCTACAATCCCGACCCCGAGACGGGCAGGATGTCGCCCGAAACCAGCGGCAACTTAATGTCCGGGCTGCTGAATGATATCCCCGCCACCGACGGTGCAAACGTCTTCATCCGGCAGATGAAGGTCTCGTCCTCCGGCGGCCGCGACGGACAGCACCTGTACACCACGGGTGGCTACCTTGATCCGAGCTGGTTCAACCGAACGTTCTGGCAAGTCCGCCAGGCCAGGACGTCGGGCCTCATGGTCCTTGGCAAGGACGTCGCATACGGGGTGGAGGTCTACGACTCCCGCAGTCGCGAGACAGGTTTCAGTCCCGGCGCGATGGCCTACCGGCTTAGGTGTATACCGCTGAAAGCCACCACCCGCGGGACAAGTAACAAGCCGGCTGTGGGCAGGCGTCGGCAGGGGCCGAAACCTCTTTGGGAACAACGCGTCCGCATCCGAATCACTGCCATGGTCCGGACGGGAGAGACTATCTTTGTGGCCGGCTCGCCGGATGTAATCGATCCAAAAGATCCCCATGGCGCATGGGAAGGCCGGAAGGGAGGCATCCTGGCGGCTTTCGCCGCTGGTGACGGCAGGAAACTTGCAGAGTATAAGATGCCGGCACCGCCGGTCTGGGACGGCATGGCGGCTGCAGACGGCCGATTGTTCATCAGCACCAGCGACGGGTGGGTCGTATGCATGGGTAAGCGTCAGGAGAATGAGAAGCGTTGATGAGTTCCACTCCAGCGCGAACGAGGTCTGACAAGATTGGTCTCGACAATTCACAGCTTCCTGCCTTTTAGTCCGAGAGACATATCCAAAAAGGGACTATTGGTGCTAACAGCAATCCTTATTCACTCTTACCTTGCATTGTCCAGGAACAAAGAGGCATGAGCCGAAGAGCCCAAATTATCTTGGCTTCTATAGTCTGCCCTGCAGGAAAGCATCCTTGTTGATAGATTACACATCGAAAAGTGTAGTCATAAGTGTAGCAGAGCATTTGCCGAGAAGAATGACACAGGAATGATTTTTAACAAACCTTTTAATTTCAAAGATTTGGGCAAATCGGGGTGATAGGATTCGAACCTACGGCCTCCTGCTCCCAAAGCAGGCGCTC
>CAZLIO010000308.1:0-5087 GCA_964559025.1 uncultured Pirellulales bacterium
GGCCTTTTTTGGCATTTTCAGGCTGTATCCGGCCTGTGTCATTAAACTTTTAACAGAATCCTGCCCTCGCGCGCACGCGAAAGGTACGCCAAACCGGGAACCGCTCGCTGACTCACTGCCACGGCAGCTGCTTCCAGTATTCCGGCCCTTCATTGGTTTGCGTTTTTCCCGCAGTAGACCTGCCCCGGGTGACATACCTGCGAAGCAGCATGATCAACTCCGTCGCCACCTCTGTATTCTTCTCGTACAGATTATTCTTTTCTTTCGGATCGGCCACAAGATCATACAGTTGATATCGCGGCAGCCCCAGCTCCAAAGCCTGCTTTCCTTTCGGTACGCTCCACCCGCCCGAACCGGGACAGAACTCGATCTTCCATCGCCCCTTACGAACTGCAAAGTACCCGTTACTCGAATGGCATACAATCGCCTCACGTCCTGACCGATCCCACTTCCGCCCCTGAAAGAGACCAAGCAGACTGACACTGTCCTCACCGGCATCATCCGGTAGCGTCGCCCCGACGATCTCAGCCGCTGTCGCCATAAAGTCCACAAGCGTAATCACTTGCTCGCATTTACTGCCCGGCTTTATAACACCGGGCCACCGGGCCACAAACGACACCCTGTGACCGCCCTCCCAGATATCCGCCTTATGTCCCCGCCAATGGTCACGCAGATGCACATTCTTCTGCTCCAGGCCCTCGAAGTCGCACTTGGGTGATGTCCCATTGTCGGCCGTGAAGATCACAAGCGTATTCTCAGCCAGCCCCAGATCGTCGATCGCACGCACGATCCGCCCGACACTCCAGTCCGTCTCCATAAGAAAATCCGCATACTTACTGACGTTGCTCTTGCCCTGGAACCGCTCGGATGGATTGATCGGAGTATGCGGCGAAGTCATCGCAAAGTACAAAAAGAACGGCTGCTCCCTCTTGGAGCGCTCGGTGATATAATCCACGCACTTCTCAGTAATCTTGGGAAGAACCGCTTCGAAGCGCCAACCCGCCATTGCCGGGCCCGACGAAACCCCGTTCGAGCTATCAGCTTTCATTGTATCCGTCGGAATCCCAAGAACTCGGTCATTTTCAATCCAGACGAACGGCGGCCAGTTGGGAACATCGTCACCGAAATAAGAGTTGAATCCCCGTTCAATCGGCCCACCGGTAACACGCTTGGAAAAATCAACCTTCTTCGCCTCCGTAGTATGTTCGCCTGAGCTATCGTGCCACTGCCACCCAAGATGCCACTTACCGATACACGCCGTATGGTATCCAGCCTTCTGCAGCAGTTTACCCACCGTCAGCCGGTCCTCGGCTATCAACGGAGGTCCCCACTGGTTGACAATGCCTGATTTCATCCTCGTTCGCCATGAATACCGACCCGTCAACACCCCATAGCGAGTAGGCGAGCATACCGCCGATCCGGAGTGCGCATCGGTGAAAGTCATTCCCTGCCTGATGAGCTTGTTGATATTCGGTGTTGTGACCCCGGATTTGGCATTCAGCGCACTGACCGAATCGATCCCCATATCATCAGCCAGGATGTACACGATGTTAGGTGCCGTCTTTTTCTTTCGGGCCGTCCTTGTGGTCCCAACAGCCGGCATGAGCCCCATCCCGAGCATGAACCCACACGTCCGTTTGAGAAAAAGTCTGCGACTCAAATTCATTCTTTCATCCTTTCAGGAGATATCCCCGTTGAGCGTTGTATTCTCAGCAATACCCCTTGCCGCATTCACTCCATTGCCTTCTCAGCAGCTAACTCTTCAGACCTCTCAAATCCGGCTTGAGTCTGATCGCCGATTGCAGCAGTGACTCCCATGTCACTTCGCCTCCCTTATTTGCCGGATATTACTACCGAAACCGGACTTTAGCAAGAGAATCTTCGATGACCAAATATGTAAACCAAAGTCAATAGACGAAAAGAAGTGGCCTTTTTTGGCATTTTCAGGCTGTATCCGGCCTGTGTCATTAAACTTTTAACAAAATCCTGCCCTCGCGAGCGTACGCGCACGCGTAAAAGCGCCTATAAATTCGTTTTTAGCTCAAAATCGAAGGTGGACTGAAATTTAGTCACAAGTTTTTGTTTTTTGCCCACCTGTTTTTACCTGAGAGATAAAATCAAATTTAACCAACCACTGTCACTTTCTCAAGATATTTTTTCCAACTTTCTGTTTTTACAACTAAGCAGGGACTGATTGGTTTATATACTCCAGCATAGTTTTTATTTATCATATTTGCTATTTCAAAGGCTGTTATATCGGGAGAAGACTTCAAGAGTATACCAACTTGCTTATTAAGTACTCCCTCAGGTCGATCCTCTTCTTTTTTTGTCTGCTTTTGAGCCGTGAGTTTACCGACTTGATTATCAGGTTTCTTTTGAGGTCGTTTCTTTTTTTTCTTTGCTTGTTTTTGAGCTGTGAGCTTATCGACTTGCTTACCAAGTTTCTTTTCAGGTCGTCCCTCCTCTGTTTTTCCCTGCTTTTGAGCTATGAGCTTACCGACTTGATTATCAGGTTTCTTTTCAGGTCGATCCTCTTCTGTTTTTCCCTGCTTTTGAGCTGTGAGCTTATCGACTTGCTTACCAAGTTTCTTTTCAGGTCGTCCCTCCTCTGTTTTTCCCTGCTTTTGAGCCGTGAGCTTACCGACTTGATTATCAGGTTTCTTTTGAGGTCGTTCCTCTTTTTTCTTTCCCTGCTTTTGAGCTATGGATTCGCCGACTTGCTTATCAAGTGTCTCCTCCGGCCGTTTCGCCTTTTTCTTCGCCTGCTTTTGAGCCGTGAGCTTGGCCCAAAGAAGCTCCTGCGGTCGTTCCTCTTTTTTCTTTACCTGCTCTTGGGCCGTGTGTTTGCCGACTTGCTTATCAATTTCCTCCTTAGGTTGCTCCTCTTTTTTCTTTGCTTGTTTTTGAGCTGTGAGCTTATCGACTTGGTTATCAATTACCTCCTCCGGTCGTTCCTCTTTTTTCTTTGCTTGCTTTTGATCCGTTAAATGCTTTCTTGTCTGTTCTGATAAGCGTCGAAGACTTTTGGCCGTTGGCCTTGCTGTTTTGTCGAGAAAATTGCCACACCAATATCCAAGATCGTGATTATCCTCTGCCTTGTGCTTAACATTTTGAATTTGTCGCATAAATTTGGTGCAGTTTAAAAAATTGTGCCGTAACTCCTTTAGCGACTCAGCTATATCAGGCATATACAAACGGAGCGTATCTACAATATCACCAAAATGTTTTTTGTGTACCTTATCCTCGAACAGTTCCATAATGAAAAAATCTGAGAACCAGCGTGAAATCCACTTTTTTTGGAAAGTCACGGAGGCAGGCATAATTCTATCTTTTTGTTGTTTAACCCACTCGTCAATATCATTGGCAATCAGTTCTAATGATTCGGCTGCGAATGCTAATTCATTATAACGTCTTGCTTTAGTCTCTTCTACATCTTCTGTAGTTCTGCGCTTCATTATCCACCGAGTTGCCAAAAGAATAATAGCAATTGTCCCTACGATGGTAATAGTGAGAATAATAAACATCATCAGACCCTTAGCCTCCTATTAAATTCTTAACAAATGGACCATAACTATAAACCTGATATAACCGCCAAGAGACGTTTTACAAGAAATCCTGAGCTTCTTTAGCCTTATTAGCATCTTTTAAGATTCCTTTTGTAAAAACTTCAATTTTTGAGAGTTTCTCGATATCCTCGCGTAGGCTGTCCACTTCATCTCTTAGCGTTTCAACCTGGGTTCCAAGCTCTTCTTCATGCATCTTGTCCTGTTCCTCGGCAGCTATCTCAAGATGATGCCCCGGTTCTTCTGCCTCATCGAAAATATCTTCAGCTTTGTTGTGGAGGCCAGTACGAAATAGTTTAACTCGAAAGCAAAACATGAGTAACCTAATGAATCTATAAATACCTAAACCAACAAACCAGACAATAGCCCAAGTAGCCAAGAATCCCCCAGTTGCACTTCCTAAACCCGCCAAAACTAACAATCCTATCAATTGTGCTTTTGGGAGTTTCACCCAGAAATTGTCTTTTGCCTCTTCTAAGCTTTTTCGGCAGGTATTCACCGCCTCAGCATTGGCCTCATAATAAGCAGGCTTAGTCTGACGACAGGCTTCCCAGCCTTGGCACTCTTGGCTGTGAGTATCCAATTTGTAGCGTGCCGAGTGATAGGTATCAGTCATTAACAAAACGCAAAAACACGCAGAGAAGACACTTACACATATTGCCAGAAACAATGTGACACTACGCAGTCCACATTTTCGCTTCATAATTTCAACACTCCCCATACCTCCGCACCGCGGGGGCTTTTCTATTTGGCTGGGTGCTGTTGTGAGAAGGAAATGTTAAAAGTCTGCTTTGCCCAATGCCTCAATTTGCCTCTTATCGGATTTGGATATATAAAAGCAGCGACCATTAAAATAATGACTAAGACCAAAGCAAGCTTGAAAAGTCGGACATGACTTGCTCGATTGGCTGTTTTCAACTCATTTTTTAGTTCTTTTATTTGATTTTTGGTTTCTTTTCTATTCATGTTACACCATTAAGTTTTTTAGCGGACCAAATGTAGCAAATCACCGCTTGGAATATTTCCTGCACTTGTTGTCAGGGGAACCACAAAATCAACTTTTTCCTGTTTCTTTGTATCCAGCCGTTTTGCTCGTTGCTGTAATTGTAGCTGTTCAAATCCTTCAGGTTATTCTCTGCCAGCGGGCCGCAGCTACCGACTAACTTGGCATCCGGCGACTGCTCGATAGCGTAAATATCACCTGTTTCAACGTGTGCACTAAAGTGTTTAATCGTTTCCATCCGTGTATAATCTCCCCAAAATTCTGTAAACTAAGCCGTCTGTCTGGATTTCAATTCCTCCCTGCTAACACCTCAATCTATAAAAAATATAAGTTATTTATGCCGAGGTGCAAAATTCTGAAAAATGTTTTTTTCGTCCTTTATTTTCCACGCCTACTTACGCCGGCTCACACAATCCCACAGAACGCCGATAAAGCTGCTCTTTTCGGTCTAATTTGCGTTAAATTCCCCCGACCCTACCTCAGATACCCTTCGGCTTGAGTTTGGCCATTGTAGAACGATA
>CAZLIO010000309.1:0-5077 GCA_964559025.1 uncultured Pirellulales bacterium
GGATGGCGCCGAATAACTACCAGTAACCATCACACATTCGTCGTGTTACAGACTACTATTCTTGTTTTCCGGTTTTTATTTAGCTTGCATCGGCATACGGGTTATTTGTAGCTGAAGAATCTTGCGGGTCCCGCTGGTTACTTTAGCTTGCTCACCTATTCGAATCGGCCAAACCCAGATTATCTTTTTACTGTCGGCAACAATAAGAAGTCTCTGTCGTACTTGATGCGGCACTCGCGCAGCGGTCAGAAATTTGCCAACCTTTTTCTCTTTATCCAAACCCAAAGGAACAAACCTGTCGCCGGGCCTGCGAAGACGAACGACCAACGGCGGCTTTATCTTATCAAAGTCAAACCGCTCCACAAAATTGTTTTTTCCCGCTTTGAATTTCTCGAATTCCTCCTCCTCAGCTTCGAGGATTGTTGCTTCTATCAAATTCTTGTCGAATTTCGTCTGTCCTGGAACCTCCAGGAAAACGGAAGACAGAGGACAGAGGACAGAGGACAGGTTTCTGTCTTCTGATTTCTGACTTCTGATTTCTGTCTTCTGTCTTCTGACTTCTGTCTTCTGACTTCTGACTTCTGTCTTCTGTCTTCTGTCTTCTGACATCTGATTTCTGATTTCTGTCTTCTGACTTCTGACTTCTGTCTTCTGTCTTCTGATTTCTGACTTCTGTGGCCCTGAAAAAATCAGATTCCCATATTCGGCGCCAACTACAAATTCACCCGGCAAATCTATTTTCCTGCCGCTGACGTTTTGCTCTGCTAATCGCAGTATCCCTTCATAATGACGTTGAGTCAAATCTCTCTCACCGCAGCCGACGGCTGTCAAACTTCGCCGAGCAAGCTCAACCATTACCGGCTGTGATTGAGCCAAAAGCATCTTCGAGTCAAGCGTTACCTTTTCACCGGCACAATCAGCGGCTTTTTGCCAAACCTCATCTGTACGACTGCAAACCAGCTTATAGAACCTGCGGGCCGATTCAGACAGCTTGGATAATTGCTCCACAAGCGAACCGCTGCAATCCTGTTGTAATACCGGAAGCAGCCGATGTCGAATATAGTTTCGCCTGTATGTACAATCAGCATTTGTATGGTCCTGTCGCCATTTTAAATTCCGCTGTTCTAAATACTTGATGATTTCATCCCTCCCGACACACAGCAACGGTCTTACAAACTTAAATTCATCGGCAAAGACACGCATCGGCCAAATCCCCCCGAGCCCGCGAAAGCCTGTGCCGCGAGTTAATCGCTGCAGAATGGTCTCGGCATTGTCGTTTTTTTGGTGTGCCGTCGCAACGCAATCACAGTTGTTGGCCCTTGCAATCTCGATAAGATTTTTATTCCGCAGTTTCCGAGCGGACGTCTCAATCGACAGCTTATTACGACCGGCGAACCCGCGTACATCCACTCGCTTCGTTGTTACGGCCAACTTCTGCTCGGCTGCCTGTGCGATAACGAAATCTTCATCCGATTCCGCTTCAGCCCCTCTCAACTGATGATTGATATGGGCGCAAAGCAGCTTGGCACCGAAAACGTTCTCACTGCTCAACGCCCGCATTGCATACAGAAGCGCCGTCGAATCCGCTCCGCCGGAAACTGCCAACAAAACTTTATCCGCAGAGCCGAAAAGTTCATTAGCTTTGATAAAATCACCGACTTTTTGCTCAAATTCCGACAGCATCTCTTTTGGCTTCCCACCCGTATTGGCTCGGCCAAGCCGAGACAGGCGGGGCGGGGTCCCTCTTATTACATAAAAAAACGGGCCTGATGTCCAGCCAGGCCCGAGAATCAGATATCAGATGTCTGAGGTCAGAAGTCAGATGTCTGAAGTCAGAAGTCAGATTAACAGATATTTCTTTTTTCAGTCTTCTGACATCTGTCTACCTCAAACTTCTGCCAACATCACTCATTGTCACTGCCGATCGTGTACAAATCTATTATACGCTGTTCTGCGAACTCCGTCCATTTCCGATGCCTTTCATATGCACCTTCCGTTTTGAGGGCCTCCCGATAAAGCTCCAATGCCTCGGCATAGCGGTGCAGGCGTTTATCTAAAATACGTGCCGCCCTGAACCTCGCAGGATGAATGGTACCAGGGTCCCACTGATAGGCTCTTTTGTAGTACAAAAGGGCTATCGAATAGTCCTGGAAATGTTCATAAATTTCGCCCGCCTTGTATGCCGCATCGTCAATCTTGTCGCTCGAAGGAAAATTCTTTATGACCCGGTTGTATTTATCCACAGCCAAACGTAATAACTCTTCGTTTTTCACTACGAGTAACGCACCGGCCTCTTTTTGAAGGTCCAGGGCGTCCTGATAGATTTCATCTGCTTCCGGAATCGATGTGCTCGCTCTCAAATTCGCCCCCGCGGCCTCAGCGTCAATAATGTACTTATATTGAGGGATAGAATCCAGTGCCGACAGCTCATCCTTGGCCCAGTTAACCTTCATATTGTTGCCGATCCTGGTATAGTATCCCACCAGCAATTGAAGACCCTGCCGATATGCCTGGCGATTGACCGCTATCTGCTCCACAAAATCGGTCTCACTGGCATCGACGACCGAAACTACACCGGCGGCCCCGATCGACGTTCTGGTGCGGGCCGGCATAAGCTGACCTCTGCCGCTGTCAACACCCTGGCAGCCAACCAGCACGTTCAATAAGACGATGACTACTGCGGTAATAACTATCCTTGCCATAATGGCCTCCTTTCAACTTTTAACCTATAAAAGAGTTATGCCTAACCTCGTTTTTGCAGAAGTCATCCTTTAACCTAAACCAGTCCTGATTATCAATTATCAATTAAATGCCTGCTCGTCAAGCATAAACACATAAAAAATATTTACCCCTCCAATTTAATTTATTGGAGGTCGTTTGGCCCCCAGGCTTGACCTGTGGATTGCTTTCGTTCCAATTAACTAATCACCAATTAACCAATTAACCAATTAACCAACACTGCTTCTGGCCGGGATTATATTTTCGAACAAAATTAGCAAAAAAACTATAGCCTTGCATAGACCTTTCTGATATATTATTCATTAGAGCACATTCGCAGGGCTGAGGTTATCTCGCTTTTCTTTCCTCTCCCTCCGCTCCTTGGCCCTGCTTCCTCCTTTTTCTGGCAAATAGAAAGGCTTCTGCAAAATTGAGGTTAGGCATATATTATTTAAGAAAATCTGTTTTTTTGATTTTCTTAAATAATCTGCTAACTACTTATTACACAAGAACATACTGTTTGAAAAGAAAAAACAAGAGGCGATTTTTTTCTTTTCAAAGTATGCCTAACCTCAATTTTGCAGAACTCATTGGCAAATAGACTCTTTTGTTCCAGATTCTCGCCCCTATTGGTTGGCATTAACGTTTTAACAGGTGCTTGCGCAATTATTATAGGCCGCAAGCCAAAAAAACAGTCGATTTGTGTAAAAAAAAGTCCGCAAAAAGGTTTGACTTTGAAGGCTGATTCGGGTATAATAGTCCTAATAAAGTTTCGATGGGGCCGGAGGAGGTCATCTGAAAAATCGTTGTTAAAGGTGCCTTTTCCGTTAAGCTCAAGTTTCTTACCAATTAGCTATAGTCTCATCTCAATGTGATTTGGAGGTAAGAATATGAAGCCGACTCAGTTGATTCTAACTGTTTTTGTTATGGTTTGCGTTTTACTCTTGCAGGCCGGCTGTGAGGAAGAGGCTATGGCACCGCGAGAGCTCGGCTCCGACTGGTTCAAGCAGCAGACCCAGGAGGCCATGACCAGCACCCCACGCGCCGCCAAATCGTTATCGTTGTCAAGAATTACATTTGAAAAAGTAACTCACAATTTCGGCGACGTCGGCCCGGGAACAAACCACTTCTGCGAGTTCAGATTCACAAACACCGGAAACGGTGTTCTAAAAATAGGCCAGGTTGATAAAACCTGCGGCTGTACACCTTTTTTATTGGAAAAAACAGAATATGCGCCGGGCGAAAGCGGAACATTGAAAGTAAGGTATTATGCCGAACCGGAATATGCCAGCACGACGAAACAGTTGTTTGTGCACAGCAACGACAGACGAAACCCGAAGGTTGCCCTGGACATAAAGGCCAGGGTCGTAGCGAAGGTCAAGTCTGAGCCGAGCACATTGAGCCTGTCGCTGAAACATCAAAACGCCGGCTGTCCGCAGATCACACTTACCAGCCTTGACAACCAGCCTTTTTCAATACACTCTTTCAAATCGACGGCCAATTGTATAACTGCCGACTATAATCCTTCGGCGAAAGCGACCAGGTTTGTTCTTCAGCCAAAGGTTGATATGGCCAAACTGGAAAAAACTTTGAACGGGCGTATAGAGATTGGCCTGACTCATCCGGAATGCAAGAACCTTACTATCGACCTTAATGCGCTGCCGAGATTCAGCGTTGCCCCGCGTCCGATTGTCGTTCACAGCGCACAGGCGAAAACGCCGGTAACAAGGAAAGTTCGAATACAAAATAACTACAAGGATGATTTTCAGCTTGAATCAGTGTCCTCAAAAAATGGTACCGTAAAGGTTTTGAGTAACACAAGACTCAAAGATGGTTACGAGCTTGACTTGAGTATAACGCCGCCGGCTGCTGTAAACCAAACAGGCGTTTTCACGGATGTGGTTTTTGTGAAACTAAAAGGCGGCAGGAATCTGGAAATCCCCTGTAGTGGTTTCTATTCAAGACAGTCTGCTATACCACGCGCACCTTCTCGAGCATCCACAAGGAGCACAAGCACAAGCAAAAAGGATTGTCCGACTTGTGGTCCCAAAAGGCTTTACTTTGGCCCGAAGAAGAATAATGGTTCTTAAGCGTGCTCTAATCGTCTTGCAATCGGACAAATTTCGACCATCAGTTGCCCCTCAGGATTTCATTGTCTCAGGACCATTTTGTCAGACTTCTTGCCTGTTCGAAGGATAGTTGCGCTTTAGATAGTATCTGTTGCGGAAAATAAAAACCGGCAATGTCACCCCTGCAAATCCTGTCCTGAGCGAAGTCAAAGGGACGATGCCTCTGGGATTATATTTTCTAAACCTTCTCGATACACACTTCCGCTCCATCCGGAACATCCCACAATCCT